>NZ_JBSFTY010000136.1:0-16553 GCF_053591515.1 Streptomyces sp. NPDC003011 | reverse complement strand
CCCAGGGCCGCAGCCAGTCCCGGTTGCGCCGGTTGACCTCGCGCCAGGCCCGCTGGTCGCGCATCTTTATCGGCCTCAGGACGACATCGCCGTCCCGCCAGGCCGGAAGGACACCGAGGCGCTGGGTGGTCTCGCCGGCGCGCAGCGCGGCCCTGGTGTGCAGACTGAGGCAGTACGCGCAGGTGTTGATCTGGGACACCCGGATGTTCACGAGCTCGACGAGCAGGCGGTCCAGCCCCGCCGCGGCGGCGACGCCCCGCACCGCCTCGGCCGTGGCGTTCAGGGCGCGGTACGCCTCGGGACTCTGCTTGTCGACGAAGACCCGTACGCCGGTGGCCGCCGCTGCCGTATCTGTCACGTGTGCACTCCTCGATCACGATCTCTCGCTGATCGTCCTATCACGCGTCGAGGACCCCGGTCGCGCCGGGAAGGCGGGCCGGGGTCCGTCGAGCGAGCGCGCCGCACGGCACCGGGTGCCGGCCCGGGCGGACCGGTGTCAGCTGTCCGGGACTCCGTCGATCTTCACATCGCCCCGGCGGTACAGGTCGTTCACCCGTGCGACGTCGCTGCCGCCGAGCCCCACGCCGGCGGTCCACCAGCTGTTCGTTCCGGCGGCGAGCGCGGTGGCGGCCAGGGCGAGTGCGGAACGACCCAGCGGGTTCTCCACGTGGGGGCCCCTGAGACGGATGGCGCCGGTACGCACGGTTCAGCAGGTCGCGGAGGCGGGCAGTCCGCCGTACTCGTTGCCCTTGACGCGGTGTCGCCGGCGCTCGGCCGGCACGCGGCACGACAGGGAGGGGTGGGGCTCCGGGGTCCCTGGCAGATGTCAGGGAGCGCGCCGGGTCAGCGGCACCCGTGTGCGGGAGCCGGCGGTGCCGCCGCCTTCGACGCGCCGGACGGGGACGGCGGGGCGATGCGCCGGGGCAGCAGCGCGAGATGCTCCTCGTGCACCAGGTTGAACCGCAGCGCCAGGGTCACCAGATCCTCCCGCTTGGCGCCCACCCGTCCGCCGTCCTTCGGGCCGTGCGCCGTCAGGTCGTCCTCGTGGACGGTCCGCAGCCGGAGCTTCGCGGAGGTCAGATAGTCGATGTGGTAGTTCACCGCCGAGCGGGTCAGGTCGCGGCACGACTCCAGGGGACGCAGCCGCTCCACGATCTCCCCGGGGCCGGGCAGGGCCGCGCCGGAGGAACTGCGCAGCCGGGGCTCGCACAGCGCGACCAGCACCAGGAAGTACTTCGACGTCGGGTCGAGGGAGAAGGGACTGATGGTCCGCTCCCCGAGGTCGGGGCCCGCGCCGTCCTGCGCGTACGCGTGCTGCGGCGCGAAGACCTTGAAGGCCGTGGTGCCGTCCAGAGCGGGCAGCACCACCCGGGAGAACTCGAACGGGATGGGCGCGCCGAGCCGGCCCGGCGCGACCTTGACGTACTCGCCGGCTCCTTCGAGGTTCTCCACCGCGTACGTGGAGTTGGCGCTGAAGTTCGACAACCGCCAGAAGTCACCGGCGGCCTCGATGAGTCCGGCGTGACGCGACACACCCGGATCGGTCAGGACGATGGCCGGTGTGCGGCCGGGCGCTCCCCGGCCGAAGTCCTTCGTCTCACCGGGCCCCATGTGGAGAAGCCGCGGCTTCCGGTGAATTCCTCTGTGCGCGGCCGGCGTTTCGTCGGGCAACTGCACGATGACGGTGTCCATAAGACGCTTCCCCCGTATTCCCCGTCGTGGTCGTCGGGAATTCTAGAGGCTTCGCCGTTCATTCCGGAGCGCCGGAACAGGTCGTTCTCCCCGCGCTTGCACCCCGCCGCGCGCCCGCCCCGGCAGGCCCCGGACACCCGGACGCTTCGGCACCGACGGAACCCCGTCCCACCGGCGAGGATCCGCTCACGTGGGCGTGCCGCGAGGACCAGCCGTCGCCGTCGCTCTCGCGGCGATCGGAAGCGGCCCGCTGGATTCGCCCGGCCCCGTCGCGGACTCGGCGCCTAACCCCCGCTCGTCCGCGGCGGTTTCGGTGGCCGAACAGTGGCCGAATACGCGAGGGGACTCCTCCGGGATCTCCGGGTATACCGACCCGCCGGAACTCCGTGCCGCCGTGACGTACCCGCGTGAGCGCGTCCGCGGGAATACCGTCTGATCATTCAGGAACACGGTGCGGGACGTCCTGGGGGACCGCCGGCTCCGCGACTACCCGGCCACCGACCGCAGATACGCGCCGAGACGGGCGATCGCCGACGGGTTGCGAGGACTCTCGACCAGGTCGACGTAGTCGAGGACGAAGATCCGCCGGTGCCGGACCGCGGAGACGCCCCGCAACGGCGCGTAGGAGAGCAGGAACTCCCGCTTCTGCTCGGCACTCACGTTCCCGTAGTCGCAGATCACGATGACGTCCGGATCCCGGCGCACGACGCTCTCCCAGCCGACGGTCGTCCAGGAGTCCGCCACGTCGCCCATGACGTTGGTTCCGCCGGCCTCGGTGATGATCTGCTCGGGGGCGGCGTAGCGGCCCGAGGTGAAGGGCTGGTCCTGGCCGCTGTCGTACAGGAAGACCTTCGGCCGTGCCGCGCCCTGCGGCGCCTTCGCCCGGACGTCGGCGATCCGCTTCCTGGAGTCGGCGATCAGCGCGGCCGCGCGCCTCTCGACACCGAACAGCTTCCCCAGGTTGGTGAGGTCGGCGTACAGCGCCTGAAGGGGCGGCATGATCCCGCGCGAGCTCTCCGTCCGGCCGTTGCGGCAGGACTCGGTCAGGACGTACGACGGGATGCCGAGCTTCTCCAGCGCGTCCGGCGTGAAACCGCTGTCGTCGCGGAAGCCGTAGTTCCAGCCGGCGAACACGAGATCGGCGCGCGCGTCGAGCACCACCTCCTTGGTCAGCTGGTCCTTCGACAGCCACGGCACCTTGTCGTAGCCGTCCTTCCAGGGCACCCCGCTCAGGTCGCCCTTGTCGTCGGGCATCGCGAACCCGGCCATGCGGTCCTCCAGGCCGAGCGCGAACATCAGCTCGGTGATCCCGACGTCATTGGTGACCACGCGCTCGGGAACCTTGTCGTAGGTGACCTTCCGGCCGCAGTTGGTGAGCGTGACCGCGGCGGACTTCGCGTCCTTCGACGACGACTCGACCTCCGCTCCGCACCCGGAGGCGGTGACGGTCGCGACGAGACAGAGGGCGGCGGCGAGCAGCTTGCGCATGATCGAGTCCTTTACGGGGCGGTGGTCGGGAGCCGGTCGAACAGGAGCTGGACGGCACCGGTCTGCGGGTGCCGTACGGGATGCGCGCGCACCCCGAACACCTCGGCGAGCAGGTCCGGCCGGAGCACGTCGTGCGGCGGGCCGGAGGCGACGATCCGGCCGCCGGACAGCACGTACAGCACGTCGCAGTGCGCGGCGGCCAGGTTCAGGTCGTGCAGCGCCGCGAGCACCGTCAGTCCGCTCGCCCGGACCAGGGACAGCACGTCCAACTGGTGCGCGACATCGAGGTGGTTGGTGGGTTCGTCGAGCACGAGCACCTTCGGCCGCTGGGCGAGCGCCCGGGCGATGAGCACCCGCTGCCGCTCCCCGCCGGACAAGGCCAGGAACCCCCGCCCGGCGAGATGACCGACACCGGTGCGGTCCATGGCGTCCGCGCACACCCGCCGGTCGTCGGCGGCCGTACGGTCCCGGTGCGGCAGCCGGCCCATGGCGACCACCTCGGCGACGGTGAAGTCGAACTCGGACGACGACTCCTGCGGCAGCGCGGCCAGCATCCGGGCCGCCTCCCGGGCAGGCAGGGCGCGCACGTCGTCGCCGTCCAGCCGCACCGCCCCCGCGTCCGGCCGCAGCGCCCGGTACACACAGCGCAGCAGGGTCGACTTGCCGCTGCCGTTCGGGCCGACGAGGCCGACGAACGCCCCGCTGTCCACGGTGAGCCGGACGTCGTCGACGAGCCGGCTCCCGGCGATGTCGACCGTCACGCCCGCGAGATCGAGCCTCATGGTCACCGACCTCCGAACGCGTAGCTGCCGCGCCGCATCAGCAGCAGGAAGGCGGGCACCCCGACCACCGCGGTGATCACTCCGACGGGCAACTCCGCGGGCGCCAGCAGGAGCCGGGAGAGCACGTCCGCCCACACCAGCAGCACCGCCCCGGCGAGCGGAGCCACCGCGAGCACCCGCCGGTGGTCGGCGCCGACCAGCATCCGCACCACGTGCGGCACCATCAGCCCGACGAACCCGATGGCGCCGCTGACCGCGACCACGGTCCCGGTCACGGCCGCGGTGACGAGGAACAGCTCCCGGCGCAGCCGCCCCGGCGGGACACCCAGCGCGGCGGACGTCTCGTCGCCCATCGCCAGTGCGTTGAGCGCCTCCGCCCGCACCCGCAGCCACCCCCACCCGGCCGTCACGGTCACCGCGGCGAGCGGCACCTGGACCCAGGTCGCGCCGCCCAGGCTGCCCAGCAGCCACATCATCGCCGAGCGGGCCGCCTCGCCGCGGGCCGCCCCGAACACCATCACGGTGGTGAGGGCCTCGAAGCCGTACGCCAGCGCCGTCCCGGTCAGGATCAGCCGCAGCGGAGTGAGCCCCTGCGGCGACCGGGCCATCGCGTACACCAGCGCCATGGCCGCGAGCGCCGACCCGAACGCCGACACGGACAGCGCCCACACCCCGAGCCCCGCGAACGCGCCCAGCAGGATGACCGCGTTGGCGCCCACCGCCGCACCCGAGGAGATGCCCAGCACGAACGGATCGGCGAGCGCGTTGCGGACCATCGCCTGCACCGCCACACCCACGGTCGCCAGCCCCGCCCCGACGACGGCGCCGAGCACGACCCGCGGCAGCCGGATCTCCCAGACGATGGTGTACGAGGCCACGTCGACGCCGCGCACCGTCCCGCCGGTCACCCCGGCCCACAGGAATCCGAGCACGTCGCCCCAGCCGATCCCCGCCGCGCCCAGGCCCACGCCGCACACCAGCGACACGAGCAGGAACAGCGTCAGCCCGAGGACAAGGGGCAGGACGGACACCGGTCTTCGGCCGCGGCGCGCGGCGACGGCGGGGGCGACGGCGGGGGCGGGGGACGGGCTTCGCTGCACGGTCGGGCGGTCCTTCGCCTGGGGCCGCCTGAGAACGTCAAGGAGGCAGCCCGGACGGCGCGCACGCCGCGCGGTCCCCTCTCGCAGTCCACGGCGAGCAGTGAAAACGGGTCGCGACCTCACCGTGGGCAATCGGGCTCGCGGGACGGACCACCAGGTCCCTCACGCACACCGCTGCGGGTCAGCGCCGGACTCTCACCGGCTTCCCCCACGGGAGGCTCGGGGAGCGTAACAAACAACGTGGCGGGAGAGGCGTCGAGGGCTTTCGCGCGGGGGTCCGGCGGTCCGTGACGGAGCCGCGCCGCTCCCGACACCGGTCGGCGGAAGGGAAGTTTGCTGTGTGGCAGGCGCAAACCCGGGCAGCAGCTGTGACGTGCGCCGGTGACCAGGACGGCGCGCGAAGGTCGGGAGAAAGGCGCCAGTGTGGTCGAGCAGAGGGCCGAGGAGTCCGTCGCGAACCTGCCCCGCCAGGTCAGAGAGGACCTGACCCGAAGGCTCCGCCGGAACGGACGCGCCTTCCGCGAGGAGGACGTCCAGGTCGTCGAACGACCGCTGCTGCGGCGGGCGGTGGGAGCCTCCTCGCTCGGCAACTGCATGGAGTGGTTCGACTTCGGTGTCTACAGCTACCTCGCCGCCACCATCGGGAAGGTGTTCTTCCCGGGCGCCTCACCGGCGGCGCAGGTGATCGCGTCCTTCGGGACCTTCGCCGCGGCGTTCGTCGTCCGCCCCCTCGGCGGCCTCGTCTTCGGCCCGCTGGGCGACCGTATCGGCCGGAAGAAAGTGCTCGCCGCCACCATGATCATGATGGCGGCCGGCACCTTCGCCATCGGACTGATCCCCGGGTACGCCACCATCGGCATCGCCGCGCCGGTCCTCCTGCTGCTCGCCCGGATGGTCCAGGGCTTCTCCACCGGCGGTGAATACGGTGGCGCCACGACCTTCGTCGCCGAGTACTCCCCGGACCGCCGCCGCGGATTCCTCTCCAGCTGGCTCGACTTCGGGACCTTCACCGGTTACGCCCTCGGCTCCGCGCTGGTGACCGTGCTGAACCTGCTGCTGACCGACGCCGAGATGCTCTCGTGGGGGTGGCGCGTCCCGTTCCTGATCGCCGGGCCGCTCGGTGTGATCGGCCTGTACATGCGGCTGAAGCTGGAGGAATCCCCGGCCTTCCAGCAGCAGTTGGACGCACACGAGAAGAACGTCGCCGATCAGTCGGCGGGCGGCGAGCTGCGGGCCGTCGTCAGGGACCACTGGCGGCCCCTGCTGGTCTGCACGGGTCTGGTGCTGCTCTACAACGTGACCAACTACATGGTCACCGGCTTCCTGCCGACCTACCAGACGGAGACGCTGCACCGTTCGAGCGGCTCCGCCGACGCGCTGGTGCTGACCGGCATGGTGTGGATCGTGCTGCTGATCACCTTCCTCGGCCGGCTCAGCGACCGGGTCGGCCGACGGCCCCTCTACGCTGTCGGGGCCGCCGCGATGATCGTCCTCGCGGTCCCGTCCTTCCTCCTCATCAAGGCGGACGGGACCTGGGCACCGATCCTCGGCGTGCTGATCCTCTCCACCCTGCTGGCCTGTTTCGCCGCGCCGAGCGCCGCCACCCTGCCCGCCCTGTTCCCGACCGCGGTCCGCTACGCGGCCATGGGCATCGGCTTCAACTTCGCCGTCGCCGCCTTCGGCGGCACCACCCCGCTGGTGACCGAGGCGCTGATCAGCGTCACCGGCGACGACATGGTGCCCGCGTACTACCTGATGCTGGCGGGCGTCATCGGGCTGGTGACGGTGAGGTTCCTGCCGGAGAGCGCGCAGGTGCCGCTCAGCGGATCGCAGCCCATGGCCGGTTCGCGGGAGGAGCGCCGGGAACTGATCAGCGTGTCCACGGACCTGTACCACGTCGAACGCAGGCACACCGGAGTCCGCTGACCGGGCCCCGCGCCGGGCCGGGCCGGAACCGTCTCCCGGCGGTCGTCGTGCCTCAGCGGGCCCCTCCCGCCTCGAACCGGTCATCGCTGTGAAGCGGTGACACCCGGAGCACGGTCCGGGCTGCGGTATGATTGATCCAGATCGCGGCGCCGGACTACCGGTGTCCGACGGTGCGTTGGTGGTCCAAGGAAAGACGTCCCGCTTCCTGCGGGGAGATGCAGGTGCAAGGCCTGCCCGGCGCTCGATCGTGAACCCCGTTCCGCAGCACGCGGAGCGGGGTTCACGTATGTCCGGCGTCTCGTCGTGAACGGCGTGCGGGCGCCGCTTCCCAGGACCGAGGCCCTCACCCCCGCTCCGCCGCGCACCGAAGATGTGCACTGCATTCGAGACAACCTGGCCGGAGAGCAAGGTGCGGACCTCGCCCGGGCGGTGCCCTTTCCGCAGGGTGTCCGACAGTGCGGACGGATACCGGAGCGTGTGAATGAGTCAGTTCCGGAATTCCATGCGTTCTGCCGGTTGATTGTTCAACGGGCGCGCTGCGACAATCCCCTCCCGGCCGCGTCGCCACCCCCCGACGTAAGGGCCGGTCGCCGAACAAGGCCCTCAGCCCACCGGAATTCGCATCACGCGCATGTCGGATTCAGGAGTCCCCCACACAGCCGCACGGAGTATGACTCGGTGTGCTTCCGCGCGCCCGCGAGCTGAACGGACGACAGCTCGGAAAGAGTCGGGTGCGCGGCATGAAGCAGCAGAGAAGGTGCGTTTTGTCACGGCATTCCCCACAGTTCGGCGGACCGCCGCCCTTTCCCGCGACGCCCCCCGAGCGGCCGGAATCCCGATCGGTGTCCCACGATCCCGCGTATCGGGCCCTCCGCCGCGCCCACCGCCGCTTCGGGGTGCGGGCGACGGCCGCCGCCGTCGGCGGATTCCTCCTGTACGTCCTGCTGTCCAGTTTCGTACCCGGCCTGATGAACCGTGCCCTGAGCGGCCATTTCACGCTCGGACTGGCCCTGGGGCTCGGGCAGTTCGTGCTGATGGCTGTGATCGTGTGGCGTTACATGGTGCACATGCGCACCCGCGTCACACCGGTGGCCCGCGGTCTGCGCGGACTCGCCCGCCACCACGAGGAGGCCGTGGCGCGAGGCCGAGCGGCGGCCGAGCGGCCCGTGGCCCCCGGCGCGGGGGAGTACCGCCCGTGGTGACGACCGGCGCCGCGGTCGTGGACCGCTTCAGCCTGCAACTGACGCTCGTGCTCTTCCTGTCCGTGGTCGTGGTCACGCTGTTCACCGCCTTGCTGACCGCGCCGCAGCGCGACGAGATCAGCGAGTTCTACCTCGGCGACCGCACCATGAGCCCGCTGCGCAACGGGCTGGCGATGTGCGGGGACTACCTGTCGGCCGCGACCCTGCTGGGCAGTACCGGCCTGGTCGCCCTGACCGGCTACGACGGACTGCTGTACCTGTGCGGCACCGCCGTCGCCTGGATGATGGTCCTGCTGCTGATCGCCGAACCCCTGCGCAACGCGGGCCGGTTCACCCTGGGCGACACGCTGGCGCTGCGCCTGCCGCGCGGACAGCGGCCGGTACGGCTGGCCCTGGCCCTGTGCACGCTGGCCATCACCGTCCTGTACCTGGTCGCCCAACTCGTCGGCAGCGTCGCCCTGCTGACCCAGTTCACCGGTGAGCCGAGCGCCGCCACCCGCACCCTGTGCGTCGTCGTCATCGGCACCATCGTCATCGTGTACGCCGCCATCGGCGGAATGCCCGGGGCCACGTTCATCCAGATCATCAAGGCCGTGATGCTGATCTCGGGGGTCACCGTGACCGCCGTGATGGTGCTGCACCGCTTCGACTGGAACGTCGACGCCCTGCTCGCCGCCGCCGCGGACAACAGCGGGAAGGGCACACGGTTCCTGGAGCCCGGGCTGCGCTACGGCGCCAGCACCACCAGCAAACTGGACTTCTTCAGCCTGCAGTTGGCCATCGTGCTCGGCCTGGCCGCGCTCCCGCACGTGATGATGCGGCTGCTCGCCCCGAAGTCGGGCGGTGTCCTGCGCTCCTCGGTGGTGTGGGCGATGGGTCTGGTCAGCCTGGTCTGCCTGGCCGCCGGCATCCTCGGTCTGGGCGCCGCCGCCATCGTGGGCAGCGACACCATCGCCGAGACCGACCGCAAGGGCGACGCGGCCGTCCTGCTGCTGGCGCACGCCCTGGGCGGCGGTGTCCTCACCGCTCTGCTGTCCTGCCTGGCCTTCGTCACGCTCCTCGCGGTCGCGGCGGGCCTCACCCTGGCCGCGGCCTCCTCCCTCGCCCACGACCTCTACGGCGAGGTGATCCGCAAGGGCCGGGCGAAGCAGACCGAGGAACTGGCCGTCGCCCGGCTCGCGGCGGTCGTCATCGGCGTCCTCGGCATGCTGCTCGCGCTGGTCTCCTGGGGCGCCAACACGGCCACGCTGGCCTTCCTCGCCTTCGCCATGGCGGCGTCCGCGATCCTTCCGACGCTCGTCTACACCCTGTTCTGGCGGCGCTTCACCGCGCAGGGCGCCCTGCTCAGCCTCTGCGGCGGCCTGCTGTGCTCGGTGCTGCTCGTCGTCTTCTCCCCGGTCGTGTCCTCCACCGCGTCCTCGTTCTACCCGTCCGCCGACTTCGCGTGGTTCCCGCTGCAGAACCCCGGCCTCGTCTCCATCCCGGCCGGTTTCCTCCTCGGCTGGCTCGGCTCGGTGCTGAGCCGGCCCGAAGCACCGGACGTCTACGAGGACTTCGAGGTCCGTACCCTCGTCGGCGCCGAATAGAGGTCTTCGGCAGGTATGGCCCGAGAAGTCCGATGGGCAACTGGGCCGACTTCTGGTGATTCCCGCGCTTCCTTGGAATCAGGTGGCGAATGTGTGGAGTTTTCGTTCGCCACTCATGCCGAGAAAGTGTGCGGGGTGTGCGGCGTGAGTCCGAAAAGCCGCGCGATCCGGCGAAGGCTTGCGGCAGGATCTCTCGTGCAGTAGTTAGGTGAATCATGAATCTGTTCAGCCGTGGCACCGCGTTCCGTCGCCAGGAGCCCGCCGTCGCTCCCCAGACCCCCACCCGCTCACCGGCCGCCCCCGCCGCCGTCCTCCCGAATCCCCATCTGGCGGCTCTGACCGGAGAATGGGTCATCGACCCGGCACACAGCAGGATCGGCTTCTCCGTGCGGCACGCCATGGTGACCACGGTGCGCGGAGCCTTCACGGAATACCAGAGCCGTCTCTACTTCGACGGCCGTGACCCGTCCCGCTCGCAGGCGGAGATCATCCTGAACACCGCGAGCGTCGACACCGGTGTGGAACAGCGCGACGCCCATCTGGTGGGCCGCGACTTCCTGGACGCGAGATCGTATCCGCGGATGCGCTTCACCAGCACCGGCGTGGACGTCGCGGAGGCCGACGTCTACCGCATGACCGGCGATCTCACGATCAAGGAGATCACCCGGCCCGTCGTGCTGGAACTCACCTACATCGGACACGTCACCGACCCCTTCGGCTACGAGCGGGTCGGCTTCGACGGAACCACCACGATCAACCGCTCCGAATGGGGTCTGACGTACAACTCCAAACTGGCCGAAGGCGGCGCCATGGTGAGCGAGAAGGTGCGTCTCCAGTTCGACATCGCCGCCATCCGCACCCTCCCCGCCGGCTGACCGGGCAGGCGGTACGCGGGAGTTCCGGAGCGGCGCCGGGTCGCCTCGGAGGGCGAGGGCGGAACCAGGCGCCCGGCGCCCGACAGACGCGGGCGTCCCCACGGCCCGCGCCGGGCGCGGATGCCGTCCCGGTGCTCGGAGGTGTCCGGGGGTCATCAGGTCAACCGTCCCGGACCCTTGACTGGGAGTGCGCCAGTCGCGATCCTCGTCCACATATCTTGCGCCGGTCATGACAACCCCCACGGGCGGTCGAAACGCCCTGTCGACCGCGCGATCCCCCCGACCGAGGGACGTGGGCAGTGACCATGACCGAACGCCCGTGCCGCAGACGCAAAGACGTCACCGTGGTGTCGCTGCTCCTCCTCGTGCTGGCCATGACCCTCGGCCCCACGCCGAGTTCGGCGGCCGGCACCGACTGGTGGGTCCCCACCGCCCGGCCCGCGCCGGACTCGCAGATCAACGTCACCGGCGAGCCGTTCACCGGCACCGACGCCCAGGGCGACGTACGCGGGTTCGTCGACGCGCACAACCACCTGTTCGCCAACGAGGCGTTCGGCGGGCGGCTGATCTGCGGCAGGACGTTCTCCCCTGCCGGTATCGCCGACGCGCTCAAGGACTGCCCCGAGCACTACCCCGACGGATCGCTCGCGATCTTCGACTACATCACCAACGGCGGCGACGGCCGGCACGACCCGGTCGGCTGGCCCACCTTCAAGGACTGGCCCGCCCACGACTCGCTCACCCACCAGCAGAACTACTACGCGTGGGTGGAGCGCGCCTGGCGCGGCGGCCAGCGCGTCCTCGTCAACGACCTCGTCACCAACGGCGTGATCTGCTCCGTGTACTTCTTCAAGGACCGCGGCTGCGACGAGATGACGTCGATCCGCCTCCAGGCGAAGCTGACGTACGACCTCCAGGCCTACATCGACACGATGTACGGCGGCCCCGGCAAGGGCTGGTTCCGGATCGTCCTCGACAGCGCGCAGGCCCGCAAGGTCATCGAACAGGGCAAGCTGGCGGTCGTCCTCGGGGTGGAGACCTCCGAGCCGTTCGGCTGCAAGCAGATCCTGGACATCGCCCAGTGCAGCAGGGCCGACATCGACGCCGGGCTCGACGAGCTGTACGGGCTGGGCGTGCGCAGCATGTTCCTCTGCCACAAGTTCGACAACGCGCTGTGCGGGGTCCGCTTCGACGAACACGGCCTCGGAACGGCCATCAACGTGGGCCAGTTCCTGTCGACCGGCACCTTCTGGAAGACGGAGAAGTGCACCGGCCCGCAGAAGGACAACCCCATCGGGGGCGCCGCCGCACCCGGGGCCGAGAAGGAACTCCCGGACGGCGTCGAGGTCCCCGACTACCAGGCCGACGCCCAGTGCAACGTCCGCGGGCTGACCGACCTCGGCGAGTACGCGGTGCGCGGCATGATGAAACGCAAGATGATGCTGGAGATCGACCACATGAGCGTCAAGGCCACCGGCCGGGTGCTCGACATCTTCGAGGCCCAGTCGTATCCGGGCGTGCTGTCCTCGCACAGCTGGATGGACATCGACTGGACCGAGCGGGTCTACGCCCTCGGCGGCTTCGTCGCCCAGTACATGCACGGCTCCCAGGAGTTCAGCGCGGAGGCGAGGCGCACGGACGCCCTGCGCGACAAGTACGGCGTCGGCTACGGCTACGGCACCGACATGAACGGCGTCGGCGGCTGGCCGGCCCCGCGTGGCGCGGACACCGCGAACCCGGTGACGTACCCCTACCGCAGCGTCGACGGCGGCTCCGTCATCGACCGCCAGACCACCGGCGAGCGCACCTGGGACCTGAACACCGACGGGGCCGCGCACTACGGCCTGGTCCCGGACTGGATCGAGGACATCCGGCTCGTGGGAGGCCAGGGCGTGGTGGACGACCTCTTCCGCGGGGCGGAGTCCTACCTGGGCACCTGGGGCGGGACGGAGCGGCACCAGGCCGGCGTCGACCTGGCCAAGGGCGCGCCGGCCACGGCGAGTTCGGCGGAGTCCAACCCGTTCACGAGCTACGCGCCGGGCCGGGCCGTGGACGGTGACACGGGCACCCGCTGGGCGAGCGACTGGAGCGACGACCAGTGGCTGCGGATCGACCTGGGCGCCAGCCACCGGGTCGGCCGCGTCACACTCGACTGGGAGCGCGCGTACGGCAGTTCGTACCGCGTCGAGCTGTCCACTGACGGTGTGAGCTGGCGGACGGCCTGGTCCACCGCCGCCGGCGACGGCGGCTTGGACACGGCCCGCTTCGCCGGGACACCGGCCCGCTACGTCCGCGTCCTCGGCCTGGACCGCGGCACCGACTGGGGATACTCGCTGCGCGAGGTGGGCGTCCACAGCAGCTGACGCCGGGCAGGCCGGGACGAGTACGGGGGAGACGAGTACGGGGGACACGCACATGGCGCGGATGGCGTCGGCCGATCGGCGCCGGCAGCTGACGGAGGCGGCGATCAGGGCGATGAGCCGGGACGGTGTCGCGAAGACGACGACCCGGTCCATCGCCGCCGAGGCGGGCGTGTCCCTGAGCGTCTTCCACTACTGCTTCGACTCCAAGCAGGCCCTGATCGAGTCCGTCATCACGGCCCTCACCGACCACTCCGTGACCGTGGTGAAGGAGGCCATCCGCCCCCGGGCCACCCTGGAGGAGACCGTCCGGGCCGGCTTCCAGGCGTACTGGGACCATGTCCGCGCCCACCCCGACGAGCACATGCTCACCTACGAACTGACCCAGTACGCCCTGCGCCAGCCGGGGTTCGAGCATCTGGCACGACGCCAGTACGAGCTGTACGGCGACGCGTACGCCGACCTCATCGGCGAGCTCGCCCGGACCACGGACTTCCAGCTCGGCGTCCCCGTCGCCGTCCTGGCCCGCTACCTGGCCGCCATGACCGACGGACTGACCCTCAACTACCTGGTGCTCGGCGACGCCGCGGCCTGGACCGACATCCTCGACACGGTCACCGCCCACATCACCGGCCTGGTGAACTCCGCATAGCCGGCCTCTGCCACCCCCCTCCCCGGCCCGGCCGCCGGCGCGGCGGCAGGGCGGCGAGGCGGGCGTCGAGCAGGCCGGAGACGATCCGGTGGTCGTTGCCGGAACGCTCCCACGGGAGGTCCTGGCGAAGGCGCCCCCTCCTTCGGGCAGCCGTCGACCCCTCACGAAAGCACCTTCGCACCAGGCACCGCGCCACCGCGTGAGATCGTTGGCTCGCCGGTGCCCAGAGCGCCGGTCCGCCCGCCCGGGCCGCAGCGGTGCCACCGATGCCGGGTGCCGGGCCGGCGGACCGCACCGACCACGGAGGGGGAGGCAGGGCAGGCCCCGAAGCACACGGGGAGACCCAGGGCGCCGCGCACGCGGAGCACGGGGATCCCAGGGACCGCCCGACGCATCATGAACACGACCCGAACGGCAAGCGAGGCGAAGCCGGACGGCTCCGGCAGACGTGTCCTGTCGGCGCGGACGCTGGCCCGGCTCGCGCTGCTGTGCGTCGCCGGCGCCGTCGCGGCAGTCGTGGCCGGCGCCGGATCCGGCCGGTGGCCGGTCCTGCTGCTGGGCCTGGCCGGACTCGCCCTGGCCGGCGCGGGCATCTGGTGGGCCCTGGCACACCGGGGCGTGGCGCGCCTGCTCGGCGCCCTGCTGGCGGTGGCCGCGCCGGTCGGCGTCCTGGTGCTGTACGCCGTGTCGGACCTGTGGGTGATGGCGGTGGCCGCGCTCGCGCTGTGGACGGCGGCGCTGGCCTGCGCCCGCAGCGCGCTGCGCCGGCTGCGCAAGCCGCACGGCATGCGCTCCCGCCCGGTCCGGCCACCCCGCCAACCCGTACTGATCATGAACCCGCGGTCCGGGAACGGGAAGGTCGGCCAGTTCGGGCTGGTGGAGCGGGCCGAGGCACTCGGCGCCCGGGTGCTGCTGCTCGACCTCGACGCCGGCACGGACCCGGTGGCCCTGGCCCGGCGGGCCGTGGCCGAGGGCGCGGATCTGCTCGGCGTGGCGAGCGGCGACGGCACCCAGGCCCTGGTGGCGGGGGTGGCCGCCGAGCACGGCCTGCCGTTCGTCGTCGTGGCCGCCGGGACCCGCAATCACTTCGCCATGGACCTGGGCCTGGACCGGGACGACCCGGCGAGCGGCCTGGACGCCCTGTCGGACGGCGTGGAACTCCGCGTCGATCTCGGCGACGTGGCCGGGCGGCCGTTCGTCAACACGGTCTCGTTCGGGACGTACGCGGAGATAGTGCAGAGCCCCGACTACCGCGACGCCAAGGCGGCCACCGCGCTGGACCAGCTGCCGGACCTGCTGGTCGGCGACGCCGGCACCTCCCTGGAGGTGCGGACGGACGACGAGCGCCTGCACGACCCGCAGACGCTGCTGGTGAGCAACAACCCCTACGTCCGGGCCGACCCCCTGGGCGGCGGGCGGCGGCCACGGCTCGACGGGGGCACGCTCGGGGTGATCGCGGTCCGGGTGGACAGCGCGGCGCAGGCCGCCGAACTGGCGCTGCGCGGTGAACGGGCCGGCAGCATCACGGCCCTGACGTCGCGTCGCGTGGTCGTCGAGGCCGACGACGCGCTGGTCCCGGTCGCCGTCGACGGTGAAGCGCTCACCCTGCCCCCGCCCGTCGTGTGCACGGTACGGCCGGGCGTCCTGCGGGTGCGGGTGCCCCGACAGCGCCCCGGCGCCCCGTACGCCGCCCCGTCCGTCGACTGGCGGCGGGTCGTCCGCCTCGCGCTCGGCCGGGACCCACTCTCATCACGGAAGAACCAGGAGCACAGCGATGCCTGACCGTCCGCTGCGGGAACCCCGGGCACGCCGGGGTCTGATGCGTGACCTCGCCGCCCTCGACCAGGCCCTCTACGAGGCCGTCACGGTCACCAGAACGCCCGCCCTGGACGCCGCCCTGCGGCAGCTGTCCGCGGCGGCGGACCACTCCAAGATCTCGTTCGCCGCCGCCGGCCTTCTCGCCCTGTGCCCCGGCCGGCCGCGCCGTGCCGCCGTGCTCGGGCTCGCGGCGGTCGGTGTCGCCTCGTCGACCGCCAACCTCCTCGGCAAGCGGCTCGTCCGCCGGCCGCGGCCGCATCGGGCCGAGGACTCGCCGTTCCCGGTGCGGCACGTGCCGATGCCCGCGTCGGCTTCCTTCCCCTCCGGCCACACGGCCTCGGCCGTCGCCTTCGCCGCGGCGGTCGGACCCGCGTTCCCCGCCGCCACGGTCCCGCTCGGCCTGCTGGCCTGCGCGGTGGGCTACTCACGGATCCACACCGGCGTGCACTACCCGGGCGACGTCGTCGCCGGCGCGGTCCTGGGCACCGGCGCGGCGGCCGCGGTCCTCGCCGCCGCCCGCTGGCAGGGCTGAGCGAGGTCGCGTGCCGGGGCGGTCGGCGGGATGCCGGGCGGCGGGATGCCGGGCGGCGGGACGGGCGCGTCGGGATTCCGGATCCGGGATTCCGGATCCCGGTGGTCCGCCCGGTCAGGTCCCGGGTGCGCAGGGGTTCGGTCGTCACGACACGGTGGACGTCCGTGGTGCCGGCCCTGGCGGTCGTCCTCCCGGTCCTCACCTGGAGGCGGGACCTGCCCGGCGCGGTCGTGGCACTGGTGACACCGGTCCTCGCGGGATCCGTCCTGGCCGCGCTGCTTCTTCCGTACGGTGGCCGAGTCCGGGGCGGGACGGACACGCCTGCCTGGTGAACAGGGCCCGGTAACAGCCGGCCGACGCGGGTGGCGCGGCGGCCTCGTCGAAGGCGCGCGGCTCGTGAGCGCAGGCCGTGGGCACGGTGAGGCGACGGCGGCCGGCCCGGGCCCCCCGTGGACGCACGGCGGACCGCCCGGTGAGGCGACGGTTCCCGATCCCGACCCCGTGACCCCGGAGGACGTCCTGTGACCGCGCCTGCCTTCG
>NZ_JBSFTY010000135.1:8645-16807 GCF_053591515.1 Streptomyces sp. NPDC003011 | reverse complement strand
TCCACCGTGCCCCAGCCGGTGATCACACCGTCGGTGTACGGCTTCCTGGCCTCCAGGCCGAAGCCGGTCGCCCGGTGCCGGCGCAGCTGCTCGACCTCCCGGAACGACCCCGGGTCCAGCAGCAGCTCGATGCGCTCCCGCGCGGTCAGCTTGCCCTTGGCGTGCTGCGCCCCGGTCGCCTTCTCGCTCGGCCCGGCCAGCGCCTGCGCACGGATCTCGTGCAGCTCGGCCACACGCCCGCGCGCGTCCGTCGGCTCACCCGTCGACTCGTCCGTCGACTCACCCGGCGCCTCATCCAAAACGGTCATGTAGCGACCTTACGAAGCCCACGAAGAAAAGCTCGCCGTCGACTCCGTACAGTGTCCGGACCGTTTTCCTGGTACCACTGAACAGAACCTCCACGGCATGCAGCCGTTCTGACTGCTCAGAGGGGGCCGCGCTTGTAGGGGTCGTACAAAGCCGTCAGCTGAGAGTCACCTCACATTCATGGGTGGCACATGCCCTCCCCGGAGTGACACGCAGGCGCAGTCGGCGGCCTGTGGAGAGCACCTCGACCGTGTCGTCCGCCCGGATCACCGTGCGCACCGGACGGTCCCAGGTGATCTCCAGGGGTTCGCCCGTGCGGGGCGGCTCGCTCACGCAGAGGGTGGCGGCAGCGCCCCGGCGGCGGACCAGGACGCTCGCGCCGGCGGTCACGGTGAGCGCGCCCGCGCCCCCGGGCTGCCAGAAGGCGGCGGCCGTGAGGCCGAGGGAGGGGACGTGGACCGCCTGGCGGGCACGGTCGTTGGCGAGGACCGACAGCCAGTGGCGGTCGGCGGCGCGCGCGGCGACCGTACGGCGGGAGGCCCCGGGCATCAGGACGTAGGCGTACGAGGCGTCCGTCGGGTCGGTGCCGTGGTTCAGCCAGAGGGTCTGCCAGCGCCGGGTGCGGCGCTCGGTCGTACTGGTGGTGTTGATGTCGGACCAGGCGCCGGTGCGGTCCTCACGGAGGGTCTTGAGGCGTCCGTCGAGGATCACCCAGCCGCCGTGGTCCTCCAGATGGGCCCAGCCGGGACCGCGCACGAAGGCCGGGGTGCCGTTCTCCCCGAGGTTGCGGTTGTCGACGACCGTCTCGACCGGGACGCCGTCGGCGCAGGTGATCCCCGCCCCGAGGCAGATCACCGCGTCGGCGACGCAGAACCACGACGTGCGGGCCTGGAGGGTGGAGTCCAGCCCTCTCAGGTGCTGGCCGATCGCCGCGTACTCGCCGTCGGTGGTGCCGCCGACCCAGCGGACGTCCGGCTTGGGGGCGCCCCACTCGCCGCCCGCCCGGTCCGGGAGGCGTCGGGTGGAGACGGTGGTGCCGGGGAGGCGGTACCAGTCGACGGTGGGCCAGAACCAGTCGGTGTACTGGTCCGAGCGGCCGGCCGGCCACCAGGAGACCATTCCGGCGCCCGTGTGCCAGCCGCGCGGGTTCTCCCCGTTGCCGCACTCGTAGTGGGCGATGCGGTCGCTGGCCATGGCGATGCTCGCGGTGAAGGCGGGGCGGCGGTGGACGGCGCGGTCCATCGCCGGGAAAAGACGGTGGCCGACGGGTTCCGGGGCGGCCGGCACGGGAGAGGCGGCGACCGCGTGCAGGCGGGCCAGGTCGGCGACGTCGTACTGACGTGCCGTCAGGACCGGTGTCACCGTGTCCCGTTCGATCCATCCCTTGACCCGGGCGTGCCAGCGGTCGCGCTCGGCCGGGCTCGCTCCGGCGGCGAGCAGCGCGATGGCGGCGATGAGGCCCTGGCCGTGGAAGTGGTCGCTGCGCATGACCTGGCGGTCGTCGCCCTTGAGCAGACCCCGGCTGATGGCACGGCCGTTGACGCTGTCCATCACCAGCCCGTCGTGGATGAGCGGGGCGTAGGCGTGCTCGACGCTGTCCAGGACGATCTGCCGGTTCGGGTCGGTGACCTCCCACGCGGATCCGGCGAGCAGGGCGAAGAGGCGCCCGAGTCCGTCGAGCACGACCTGGCCGTACGTCCCCGAGTAGGCGACCCAGGTGTGCTGGACGAACGAGCCGTCGGCGTGCAGGCCGTCCCCCTGGGTGACGTACGGGAAGACCGGCGAGAGCGCGTCCCGGGCGAGGGCGATCTTGGCGGGGTCGCGGCCCAGGATGCCGCGCAGGGCGACGGAGCGGCACAGGTCGACGCGGTTGGCGCCGGTGGAGGTGCCGGAGTAGTCGGTCAGCATGGTGTCCGGCACGAAGTGGTCGACGGCGGCGCACGCGGCGGCTCGCTGCGCCTCGGTGAGGTGCTCGTACAGGGCGGCCGTGATGTCCATGAGCAGGCGGGGGCTGCCGATCTGCCACTCCCACCAGTTGCCGTAGCGGGTGGTGGAGGGGTGGTAGACCGTGGCGGAGAGGTGGTCGAGGCCGCGGAGCACGTCGGCGCGGAGCCCCTGGTCGCCGGTCGAGCCGGTGCCCGCGCGGACGCAGGCCCGGGTCATGGTCCACAGGCGGGCGTAGCTGCGGGTGATGCCGGCGGGCGGGTCGTAGGGGTGGTCCGGCCACAGGGAGGTGGCGGTGGGGGCCATGGTCGCGCGGAAACCGCGGGCGAGCGCTCCGGTCTCGGCGAGGCGGGAGGCGTAGGGCTCGGCCGCGGGGTCGTAGCCGGTGCCGAGGGCGAGGCCGAGCCAGCGGTGGCGGAGGACGTCGTAGGGATCGGCGGCGCCGCCGTGGGCGTCGTCGTCGTTGTCGGCGGCGTGGGGCGCGGAGCCCGTCGCGCCGGCGGCCGCCATGAGGGCGGCGGTGAGCAGGAGGGCTCGGCGGGTGGGTCGCAGGGGGGCGGAGGGAAGGGCGAGGGCGCGACGCCGGGAAGTCATGACCGTCGTCTACCACCCCGGCGGCATCGCGCCAACACATCGCCGGTGACGTCGCCCACGACATTGCCTCGGGCCCGGAATAGGTCTACGGTCGTCCCTGTTGACATAGTTGAACGTTCAACAGCAATCCACCAGGAGCACGCCATGAGCATCTTCGGCCGCAAGGACACCACCGCCACGACCACCGCGGCGCCCGCCGCCGTGAACCCCGACCTCGCCGCCCTGACCGGCGACTACACGATCGACCCGGCCCACTCCACGCTCGGCTTCGTCGCGCGGCACGCCATGGTCACGAACGTCAAGGGCAAGTTCCTCGACTTCACCGGCACGCTGCACCTCGACGGCACCGACCCCTCCGCCTCCACCGCGTCCATCGACGCCGCGATGGACAGCATCGACACGGGGTCCGCGGACCGCGACGGTCACCTCAAGAGCGCGGACTTCTTCAAGACGGAGGAGTTCCCGGCCATGACCTTCCGCTCCACCCACGCGGAGGCCCTCGGCGGCGACGACTACCGCATCACCGGCGACCTGGAGATCCTCGGCGTCACCAGGCCGCTCACCATCGACCTGGAGTTCAACGGCGCCGCGAAGGACCCGTTCGGCAACGAGCGCGTCGGTTTCGAGGGCAAGGCGGAGATCCTGCGCTCCGAGTGGGGCCTGACGTGGAACGCCGCGCTGGAGACGGGCGGCGTCCTGGTCTCCGACAAGATCAAGCTGAACTTCGACATCTCGGCGATCAGGAACGCCTGAGCCTTCCGGCACGGGGCCTTCCGTCCGGTACCTGGGCCTTCTGACGCCGGCGCCCGAGACGTCCGCCCGAGCGCGCCCGCCCTCCGCTGTCGCAGCGGACCGGCGGGCGCTCGGCGTGTCACCCCTGGGTCAGCCTTGGGTCAGCCTGCCGATGACCGCCGCCAGTTGGGCCGCCCGGCTCTGCGGGGTGCGGGCGCGCAGGACGGGGAGCATGGCGAGGTAGCGGTCCGTCCTGCCGAGGCGTTCGAAGGCCTCCTTGGCGCGCGGGTGCCGCTCCAGCGCGGCGGTGAGATCGTCGGGGACGGTGGCCTCGCGCTGCGACTCGTACGCCGCCGCCCACCGCCCGTCCGCCCGCGCGGCCTCCACCTCCGCCAGCCCGGCGGGCCGCATGCGCCCGGCCTCCGTCAGCTCCCGCACCCGCCGCACGTTGACCATCGACCAGAGGCTGCCGGGCCTGCGCGGGGTGATCCGCTGGAGGTAGTACGAGGCGTCCAGCCCCTTGCGCTGACCGGTGATCCAGCCGTGGCACAGGGCGGCGTCGTTGACGTCGGCGGCGGTGACGGAGGGCAGGCCCGAGCCCTTCTTGGCGACCTTGACCCAGAGGCCGGGGTGCGGCGCGGGGTGGCCGGTGAGCCAGGTGTCGAGGTCGGTCACGGAGGTGAAGGCCTGGGGCTGCGGCTCGTCGGCTCGGGGCATGAGGAGAACCGTAGGCGGTACCGGGCCGCTTTCAACCGGTCGCGTCGTCCGTCCCGTACTGGGCGGGGCCGGCCCGGCGCTCCGAAGGAAACAGGGCGCGGACCGGGGGCGCACGCCCACATCACGGCCCGTATGACCCGTGCCCGTACGGCGCGTGCCCACAACGGTTCATCAGGTCCTCGCCGTACGTCGCCGCGTAACCGCCGAACGCCCCCGGGCGGGGGCAGGGGTCGGTCGGCGTCCAGGGGGAGGCCGGGGCGCTGCGCCGGCTCGGGCCGCGTCCCCGTCAGCCGTCGTCCGTGGCCGGCGGGTCCTCGCCGCCGGCCTGGTGGCATGCCGCCGGGGAGCGGTACGCCCTCACGCGTCACGCGCCCTGAACAGGGCCGCGCCCAGGAGCGACAGGCCCAGGGCGTAGGCGGCCAGGACCCCGAGACCCGGCCACGGGCCGATCGGCAGTCGGTCCAGGTCCCTGGTCGCCTGGACCGACAGGGCCGCCGGGATCGGCGCCCAGCGTTCGAGACGGTGCTGCCACGTGGGCGAGTCGAGGAGGCCGGCGAGGAGGGGGACTACGTACAGGAGGGCAAGGCCCAGGGTGATCGCGGCTGCCGTGTCCCGCAGGAGGGTGGCCAGGGACAGGCCCACCAGGGTCACCAGGGCCAGCAGCAGGACGGAGCCCGCTGCCGCGCGGAGGGTGGGACCGTCCGTCAGGGACGGGAGGGGGTGGCCCGTCGAGGCGTCGAAACCGTTCGCGGGCAGGAGCAGGCGGGCCGTGCCCAGGGAGGCCAGGACAGCCGCCGTTCCCGCCGCCGCCACCGGCAGGGACAGGGCCGCCGCCTTCGCCGCCAGCACCCGCCACCGGGCCGGCATCGCCGTCAGTGTCGTACGGATCGTTCCCGTGCCGTACTCCGCTCCCATCGACAGGGCGCCCAGGACCAGACAGGCCGCCTGGCCCAGCCACACGCCCGTCAGGCTCAGCCGCACCGTGTCCTCGTGGCAGGCGGCGGGCGACGGGCAGACCTGGGCCGTCAGCGAGGAGACCGCCGCCGTGCCGGCCGCCACCGTCGAGACGGCCAGCGCCGCCAGGAGCCACCACGTGCTCGGCACGGTACGGAGTTTCGTCCACTCGGCGCTCAGGTGCCTCACGCGTCCCTCCCGCGCAGACGCCAGGCCGCCAGCAGCAGGGCGACGGCCGTGTAAGCCCCCAGGACGGACAGGCCGGTCAGCGGGGACAGCGGATAACAGCCGCTCTCCGGCAGGCAGTTGTGGTCCACGAACGGGTAGTACGTGACACCCTGCTGGATCGCGAACGCCGCCGCCGGGGTCACCCGCAGCAGCCACTGCGCGGCCGGCAGCGGAAGCGCGAACGCCAGGATCTGCGGGAGGATCACCAGGACGGCCACAGTCGTGATCGCGCCCGCACTGGTGCGCAGCAGGACCCCCACGGCCAGGGCCAGCACCGCGACCAGGGCCAGCAGGGCCGCGCTGCCGACGACCGCGCGCAGGGCCGGGGTGTCGAGCAGGGAGTAGTCGGGGAAGGCGGGTGGCCCGAAGCCGTTCGCACGCAGGCCGGACTGGGCGAGGGTGAACGACAGGACCGTCGCCGGGAGGGCCGCCGCGAACGTCACGGCGGCCGTCACCAGCGTCTTCGCCGCGAGGACCTTGGTCCGCGACGGCGTCGCCGCGAACGTCGTGCGGATCAGGCCGCGCCGGTACTCGCTCGTCACGAAGAGCGCGCCCAGCGCGACCATGAACAGGACGCCGACGAAGACCCCCTGGAAGCTCATCTGGACGGTGTCGCCGCCGCTGAGGTCCGGAGCGATGTCGCCGCGGCCGGTGAGTGTGTGGGCGCCGGCCGGTGACACCTCGGTGGTGCCCGGTGCGGCGTCCTCGGGCGTGGGGCCGTTCGGGGTGCCGCCGCCCACGTCGGTGCCGGTCCATCCGGTGCCGGCCGAGGTGCCGCGGAGGGCGAGGTGGTCGAAGGTCCCGGTGACCGCTCCCCCGCCGAACACCTCGCTGGTGCCGCCGAAGGAGCGGCGCAGGACCTGGTGGGCGGGGGTGGCGACGAACGCGCCGACCTGGACCGTGCGCGGCAGGCCGTCCAGCCGTACGTCCTCGATCGCGGACCAGGTGCGGCCGTCCCTCGACGCGTGGGCCGTGACCTGCTCGCCCGACCGGGTCAGGCGCAGCCACCGCGGGCCCTGGCCCGCCGTGTCGCCCGCAGTGTCGCCCGCCGTGTCGTGGGTGAAGTTCCACTGGGTGCGGACGCCGTGGGCGGGGGTGATCATGACGGCCACGTACGGGGAGCCCGGGGTGAGGCTCTCCTTGAGGATCAGCCCGGCCTTCGCCCAGGGCTCCAGGGCCTTGCCGTCGGCGCTCTTCAGTCCGGTGACGCGGACGGTGACGGAGCCGTCGCCGGTCAGCGGGCGGTGGGTGGTGTGGAAGGCGTCGGTGACCACCGTGCCGTCGGGGGCGGTGACGACGTCCTCGCGGCCCCCGGTGCTCGATCCGCTCGCGCCGAGCTGGGAGACGACGACGGTCACCAGCGCCGCCACGGCCAGGACCAGCAGCCAGGCGCGGACCGTCCAGATCTTGGTCCACTCCGCGCGCAGCAGGTGCGGGAAGCCGGCGCGGGCCGGGTGCAGGCGGGAGCGGTACGGGGTGACGGCCGGTGGGGGTGTCGTGGTCACGGGGTCACCTCGTCGCCGGCCTCGGAGGCGTCCGTGGCCGCCGTGAACTCGGCCGCGTTCCGGGTGAGTTCCATGTACGCCTCCTCCAAGGTGGCGCGGTGGGCGCCCACTTCGGCGAAGGGCACCTGGGCCGCGCCGAGCAGTTCGACGATCCGGCGGGCGGGCAGGCCGGTGACGGTGAGGGTGTCTCTACCGGTCACGGCGACGGTGGCGCCCTCGCGGACGAGGAGGTCCATGGCCTGCGTACGGGCGTCGGTGCGCAGGGCGACCCGGTCGCCGGACGCGGCGGCCAGCAGGTCGGCCACCGCCGTGTCGGCGATCAGGCGGCCCCGGCCGATCACCACCAAGTGGTCGGCGGTGTCCTCCAGTTCGCTCATCAGGTGGCTGGAGACGAGGATCGCGCGGCCCTCGGCGGCGAGGCGGCGCAGCAGACCGCGGATCCACTGGATGCCCTCGGGATCGAGGCCGTTGACCGGTTCGTCGAGGAGGAGGACGGGAGGGTCGCCGAGGAGGGCGGCGGCGATGCCGAGGCGTTGGCGCATGCCGAGGGAGTAGCCGCCCGCCCTGCGGCGGGCCGCCGTTTCCATGCCGACCTGTTCGAGAACCTCGTCCACGCGGTGCGCGGACAGGCCGTGCGAGTGGGCGAGCCAGCGCAGGTGGTCACGGCCGCGGCGGCTCGGGTGCAGGGCGGCGGCGTCCAGGAGGGCGCCGACGTCCAGGAGCGGGGTGCGCAGGGCGTGGTAGGGACGGCCGCCTATCAGGGCCTCGCCCTCGTCGGGGGCGTCCAGGCCGAGGACGGTGCGCAGGGTGGTGGACTTGCCCGCGCCGTTGGGGCCGACGAAGCCGGTGACCGTGCCGGGCTCGACCCGGAAGGACAGGCCGTCGACCGCGAGGGTCCGGCCGAACCGCTTGCGCAGGTCGCGGACTTCGATGGTTGCGTCGCTCATGGGGAGGGAGGCTAGGCGGGGCGCGCGTCCGTGTCGTCACACCGGACGGGTCCCTCACGTGGGGGACGCCGGATGGGAGGGGGGTCGGCACAATGGCGGGGTGGGGAGCGGGGATCGGCCACCGGGGCCAGGGCCGGCCGGGTCGGCGGGGCAACGTTGCGGCGGGAGCCGGGGTCCGGGTCCGCGTCGGGGTGAGACGGGCGTCGGGGTACGGGTCGGGTCCGCGTCAGGGCGG
>NZ_JBSFTY010000135.1:0-8546 GCF_053591515.1 Streptomyces sp. NPDC003011 | reverse complement strand
AGAGGGGCGTCAGGGTACGGGTCGGGTCCGCGTCAGGGCGAGAGGGGCGTCAGGGTACGGGTCGGGTCCGCGTCAGGGCGAGAGGGGCGTCAGGGTACGGGTCGGGTCCGCGTCAGGGCGAGAGGGGCGTCAGGGCGCGGGGCAGGGGTGAGGTGGGCGTCAAGGTCCGCGTCGGGGTGGCGGAGAGGGGAGGGGCGGGAGTGCGTCCAGCTGCGCTGACGCTGCCGGGCGCGCCGGCCGTGCTCGCCGTCGGGGAGGTCCTGGTCCGAGGCGGTGATCTGCGGGGCGGCCTCGCCGTCGTGCTGCTGCTCGCACTCGCCGGCACACTCCCGCTGGTCCTCGTCCTGCGGACCGGGCACGGGGTGCGGGCCGGAGAGGGGGCACGGACCGGGGAGGGGGCACGGACCGGGGAGGGGCCGGGGACGTGGCCAGGGTCGGAGTCGGAGTCGGGAGCGTGGCCGGGCACGGTGGCCGGGATCGGGTCCGAGACCAACGCCCGTCCCGGACGACCCGCACCCGCACCCACACCCACACCCACACGCATCCCCCAGCCCGGCCGAACCACGGCCGCCGCGCTCGCAGCAACCCTCCGAACCGCCCTGGCCCTCGCCACCGCCCCCGCCTCCGTCTCCGCCCCTGTCTCCGCCCCCACCCTCCGCACCGATCGCGGCACCCGTGTCGGTGCCGCCCTCGCGCTCAGCGTCGGCTGTGTGCTCGCGCTCGTGCCGTTCCGGGCGCTCACTCTCGGCGGGGTCGTCGCCCAGCTGGTCTGCGTGTACGTGCTGGGGCGGGTCGGGTGGCCGTGGCTCGCCGGGGCGGTGGTGGTGCCGTACGTCGTCGTCGCGCTCGTCGGTCACGAGGACGCCACCCGGGTCGTCGCCGTACTCGTGGCGACGCTCGCCTCCGCCGCCGCGGCCACCGGCATCACGCACCACGCCCGCACCACCGCGCTCGCGCACAGCGCGACGGAGCAGGCTTTCGCCGACACCCTCCTCCAGCATGCCGCACGGGGCGAACGGGCCCGCATCGCAAGGGAGTTGCACGATGTCGTCGCCCATCACATCTCGATGATCGCCGTGCAGGCGGAGACCGCCCGGCTGACCACACCCGGGCTACCGGCCGACGGCGCCACCCGGCTGCTGGCCATCGGCGACACCGCCCGTGGCGCGCTGACGGAGATGCGGCGGCTGCTGGGTGTACTGCGGGAGGACGCGGCGGGTCCGGACAGCGAGGGCGGGCGGCGCCCGCAGCCCAGGATCGGCCAGCTCCTGGAGCTGACCGACGCGTCGCGGGAGGCAGCCGGTTCCCGGACCCGGTTCATCGTCAGCGGCCCCGTCACTCTGCTCGATCCGGGCGTCGAGGTCACCGCGTACCGGATCATCCAGGAGGCCCTGACCAACGCCCGACGGCATGCTCCGGGCGCCGCCGTCGACATCGAACTCCGCTACCAGGAAAAGGAGTTGGTGGTGCGGGTGCGGGACAACGGCCCCGGCCCCGACTCCGGCACCGGCGCCCTTGGCCATGGACTGCTCGGCATGCGGGAGCGTGCGGCGACGGTCGGCGGTTCACTGCGCACCGGTCCGGCGCCCGGCGGTGGATTCCTGGTCGAGGCCCGGCTGCCGGTCGGGGCGGAGGCACTGACGTGAGCGGGAGCACCGGCACGGACCCGGACCCGGACCCGAGCGCCGGCATCCGTGTCGTCGTCGCCGACGACCACGAGGTCGTCCGGGCCGGCTACGCCCAACTGCTCGCCACGCAGCCCGACTTCGCGGTGGTCGGCACCGCCCGCGACGGCGCCGAGGCGGTGCGCGTGTGCCGGGAGCAGTCACCCGACGTGGTCCTGATGGACGTACGCATGCCGGTCATGGACGGCATCGAGGCGACCGCGCGGCTGCACGACGGCCCCGGGGCGCCGCGTGTCCTCGTGCTCACCACCTTCGATCTCGACGAGCACGTGTACGACGCCCTGGCCGCCGGGGCGAGCGGGTTCCTGCTGAAGGACGTGACCGCGGAACGGCTCTTCGACGCGGTACGGGTGGTCGCCGCCGGTGAGGCGCTGCTCGCGCCCGTGATCACCCGGCGGCTGATCGCCGAGTTCGCCCGGCTGCGACCCAGGGCCCCCGCACCGGAGGCGCTCCGCGGCCTCACCCCGCGCGAGACGGACGTGCTGCGGCTGCTGGCCGAGGGCCTGTCCAATCCGGAGGTCGCCGAGCGGCTGGGCGTGGGCGAGGAGACGGTCAAGACCCATGTCAGCCGCGTGCTGTCCAAGCTGGGCCTCAGGGACCGCACGCAGGCGGTGGTCAGGGCGTACGAGTCGGGGCTGGTGGTGCCGCGGCTGCCGTAGGGCACCGCGGCCGCCGCGCGAGCGAACCGGACAGGGATGGCCGGATCACACCCCTTGTGTGAGCGCTTGCGGCGTTCTCATAATCCAGCAACAGATTTTGTCCTGCGCATGCCAGCATCCGGGCATTCCTCTGTGTCCATTAATGACATGCGCACGTCAAATCCGTGTTTCGGTTGCACGAGTCCCCGGCTCAACCCCCCACGGAAGGGCACCACGTTGAAGAGACTCCTCACGGCCCTCAAGAGATGCGCGGCCGTCGGCGCCGCCGCCCTCGCGATCGCCAGTCTTCAGCCCGTCTCGGCCGCCCAGGCCGCCCCCTCGCCCGTCGTCGGCGGTACCCGCGCCGCGCAGGGCGAGTTCCCGTTCATGGTCCGGCTCTCGATGGGCTGCGGCGGCGCGCTGTACACCCAGCAGATCGTGCTGACGGCCGCGCACTGTGTGGGCGCCACCGGCGCCAACACCAGCATCACCGCCACCGCCGGCGTCGTGGACTTGCAGTCCACCACCGGCCGGGTCCAGGTGCGTTCCACGTACGTCTACCGGGCCCCCGGCTACAACGGCACCGGCAAGGACTGGGCGCTCATCAAGCTCGCGCAGCCGATCAACCTGCCGACGCTGAAGATCGCCACGACCACGCAGTACAACACCGGCACCTTCACCGTCGCCGGCTGGGGCTCGGCCTCCGAGGGCGGCTCGCAGCAGCGCTACATGCTCAAGGCGACCGTGCCGTTCGTCAGCGACGCCACCTGCCGCGGCTACAGCGGCTACAGCGGACTCGTCGCGAGCGAGGAGATCTGCGCCGGCTACGCGGCGGGCGGCGTCGACACCTGCCAGGGCGACTCCGGCGGCCCGATGTTCCGCAGGGACGCGGGCAACGCCTGGATCCAGGTCGGCATCGTCAGCTGGGGCATCGGCTGCGCCCGGGCGAACGCCCCCGGCGTCTACACCGAGGTCTCCACCTTCGCCTCCGCCATCGCCTCGGCCGCGTCCTCGCTCTGACGCAGCCGCCTCACTTCCCGGACGACCGCACGGGCCCGGCGCCGTCCTCCTACGCCGGGCCCGTGCCCGTACCCACGTGCTCTTGAGTGCCGGGCCCCGGGGAATCCTGCTCCCGGGTCCCGAGGCGGCGCCCCGCCGTCCCGGCGTCCCGGCGGCCCGGCGGCCCGGCGCGTCAGAACCCGCCGCCGCCGAAGTCCCCGCCGCCGCCGAAATCTCCGCCGCCGCCATAGTCCCCGCCGCCGAAGCCGCCGCTGAAGTCGTCGGTGGTGAAGTCCGCGCCGGAGAGGTCGCCGCCCTCGGAACCGCCGGCGCCGAAGTCGCCGTAGCCGGAGCCGTAGTCGGCCGCGTAGGCCGGGGTGGCCATCATGCTGCCGAGCATCGTGCCGACGAGCAGGCCGGGCAGGATGCCGCCGCCGAAGTAGCCGCCCGCCCAGGGACCGTAGGCGGGACCCGCCTCCCAGTACGGGCGGCGGCCGTCCTCGGTGTCGACCTCGCGGACCACCGGGTCGCGGCCGTCGGCCAGCCGGGTCCGGTCGGCCGCGCAGACCGGGACCTCGCGGGTCGCGCCGCCCGGCGGCGTCCAGGTCGCGTCGGCGACCGAGGGGCCGTGCCGCGGGTCGAAGAAGCAGGGCGGCCGGCGCTCGGGCAGCGGCCGGCCCTCACGGCGGGCGGCCAGCTCGGCGAGCGAGAAGCGGCCGTCGTCGAGGGTCTGGGTGACGGCCCGCACGTCCTCCGGTTTCCCGGCCGCCGCCATGCCCGACTTCGCCCGGTCGTAGGAGTCGAGCGCGCGCTCGTAGGCCGCGCGCATGGCGTCGTCCGCGCCCGCCTCCCCCGGATGGAAGTCGAGCCGGTCCAGTTCCTCGCCGAACGCGGTGATGTCCTCGTCGACGACGACCCGCAGCCGCTCCAGCGCGGCCCGCTGCTCCTCCTCGTGCCGGCGCCGGTTGCGCCGGACCAGCGCGTAGGCGCCTCCACCGGCGACGGCCAGGACGACCCCCGTCGTGATCAGCCCGGTGGTGGGCACCCCGGCCCCGTCCGAGGAGTCCCAGCCGGCGGGGGCCGAGCCGCCCATGTTGGTCAGGGCCCGGTCGGTGAAGTCGTCGAGCTGGGTACCCGCGTCCTTCTCGCCCTGGACGCTGCCGACCAGATTCCGTACGGCGTCCCGCGGCAGGACCGAGGAGTCGGCCCCGGCGTCGAAGCGGTCGCCGACCCGGACCGCGTACAGGCCCGTCACACCGGTGGCGGTGCGCAGGTTCCGCAGGAGGTCGTCGGTGGGCTGGTCCGCGGGCAGCACCGCCACGAACAGGGCCTTGTCCGCGTCCTCGATCTGCTCGGCCAGCGCGTTCGCCTCCGCGTCCGAGAGCTGCGCGGACGCGGCCGGATCGACGTAGACCGGACTCTCCCGGAGGGCCTCGGCGATCGTCGAGACGCTGGTGGCCGCCTCGGCGCGCGGGGCGCCCGCCGTCAGGACGGTCAGTGCCGTCAGGACGGCGAGCGCCAGCGCGGTCAGCAGTCCGGCGAAGCCTCGGGTCGAAAGTGCGACCTTCATACTTCGAAGCTACCCGAAAGCCAGGGGAAACGGGCCATTCGGGCGAGTGGAAACGCGGCGCCTCAGGCCGCCCGGTACGCCGCCGTCAGCTTGTCCACCGCCTCTCCGTACCGCCCGGTCAGCAGCAGATGGTCCGCGTCCGCGAAGGGCCCGGCGACCGCCGGCGTGATGTCCTGGCCCGCCTTGTGCTGGACGAGCAGCCGGGCCTTGGTGACGAGCGCGCGGCCCGCCGCGTCCGCGCCGGTCCGCTCGGCCGCGCGGGCCGCCGCACCGAGCGCCTTCAGCGTCGCCAGGCCGCCTTCCGGGACCCTGGTCAGCGTGGTCAGGCCCCAGCCGTACGGGTACTGCGGGTCGTACGCCGTGTCGCCGACGTTGATCGGCAGCTGCGCCACGGACTTCGGCCAGGTCACCGGCAGCTGTCCGGTGAAGGCCCGCCTGCCGTACAGGACGTCGGCCACGCCGTCGCCCTCCGTGCCCGGCAGCCAGGACGCCACGAGCGCGTCGATGGCGCCGAGCCGGTCGCCGACGAGCTGGGGCCGCCCGGAGACGATCAGCACCGCGCACCTCATCGCCGCGCACACCCTGTCGACGGCGGCCCGGTCGGCGGCGCTCAGCTCCAGGTCGTGACCGTTGCCGACGTCGCCCGCGCCCTCGGCGTACGGGGTCTCGCCGACGACGACCACACCGACGTCGTGGCCACCGGTCGGGGCGGAGGCGTCCTTCGAGTACGTGACGTCACCGCCCGCCTTCCGCATGCCCTCCAGGATGGTGGTGCCGGGGGTGATGTCGCCGGCGGAGCCCTGCCAGGTGACGGTCCAGCCGCCGCTCTGGCTGCCGATGTCGTCCGCGTTGGATCCGGCGACGTACACCTTCTGGCTCTTGCGCAGCGGCAGCAGCCCCGCGGAGTTCTTCAGCAGCACCTGCGAGGCGGCGGCGGCCTGCCGCGCGACGGCCCGGTGCCCGGCCGAGCCGATCGCGGAGGCGCCGCTGGTGTCGGCGTACGGCTTCTCGAAGAGCCCGAGCCGGAACTTCTGCGTGAGGATGCGCGCGACGGCGTCGTCGATCCGCCGCTCGCTCACCCGGCCCGCCCCGGCCTCGTCGACGAGGGTCGCGTGGAAGTCCCGGTACGCGTACGGGACCATGATCATGTCGAGGCCCGCGTTGACGGACGTACGGACGTCGGAGGCGTGGTCGCCGGGCAACTGGTCGATGGCGGCCCAGTCGCTGATGACGAAGCCGTCGAAGCCCATCCGGTCCTTCAGCACCCCGTTGATCATGTCGGCGCGGGCGTGCATCTTCACCGGGCCCCGGCCGTCGCCGGCGAGGTCGAGCGAGGAGTACGAGGGCATGACCGTGCCGACACCGCGGTCGACGGCGCTCTGGTAGGGCGCGAGGTGAACGGCCTCCAGCTCCTGCCGGGTGACCTTGGTGACGCCCTGGTCGATGGTGTACGTGCCGGTGGTGGAGGAGCCGAACTCGGTGCCGCCGTCGCCGACGAAGTGCTTGGCGGTGGCGAGGACCTTGTCGTCGTCCTTGAGGTCGGTGCCGTCCGGGTCTCCCTGGAGGCCCTGGATGACGGTCTCCATCTGCTCGACGAGCGCCGGGTCCTCGCCGAAGGACTCGTAGGTGCGGCCCCAGCGTTCGTCACGGGCGACGCAGAGACAGGGGGCGAAGTCCCAGGGGACGCCGGTGGCCCGGACCTCGGCGGCGGTCACCGCGCCGGTCCTGTGGGCGAGTCGGGGATCCCGGGCGGCCCCGATGCCGATGTTGTGCGGCGTGATCGTGGCACCGACGAGGTTGTTGTGGCCGTGCACGGCGTCGACGCCGTAGATCAGCGGGATCTGGAAGCGGGTCGCCCGGGCCCGCAGCTGGAAGGCGTCGATCATCCTCGCCCAGCCCTCGGGGGTGTTGGGCGTCGGGGTGGAGCCGCCGCCGGAGAGGAGCGAGCCGAGGCCGTACGCGGCGATGTCGCCCGGTGCGGTGACCGCGCCGCGCTCGGCCTGGGTCATCTGGCCGGCCTTCTCCGCGAGGGACATCCGGGAGAGGAGGTCGGCGACCCGCTCGCGCACGGGCAACTTGCCGTTCATGTACGGCAGTCCGTGGGCGTCGACGACGACCTGCGGGGTCTCGGCCGGGGCCTTGGCGCCGGTGACGGTGAGCCGGAACGGGATCGTCTCGGCCGCCTCCGCCGTCCGGTCCTTGAGCGTGCGTACCCGGACGGTGCGGGAGGTGCCGGAGGCGGTTCCCGCGGGGAAGGTGAACTCGCCCTCGACGGGCGTGAAGTCGCGGTCCGACGCGGTACCGGACCCGGTCGTCCCGTAGGCGACGGTGACGGGTTCGCCGAGCGGGGCGGAGCCGGTGGTGGCGACGGTGAGCCGGACGGCGGCCGTGCCGCCCTCCTTCACCGGGTACACGGCCGCGTCGGTCGTCACGTTCGCCCGCAGCGACTGGTCGGCCCGGCCGTACAGTTCGACGCCGTCCATGGCGAACTCGCCCTTGACGCCGACGGGGAGGGTGACGGCGTACCCCCAGGTCTCGGTGAGGCCGAGGACGTGATCGATGCCGCCGACGGGCTGGTGGTCGGTGCGGTAGGCGAAGTCGGTGAAGGGGATCTCGATCCGCTTCCAGCCGGTGAAGTCGTCGGTGAAGGACGCCGTCCACAGCTCGGACGCCTCACCGTCGGCGCCGCCGTCCTTCAGCTCGAAGGCGATCTTCTTGCCGTTGTCCCGGCCGTCCCACCAGAAGCGGACGCCCTTGCGCGCCGACCAGTCGTGGGCGGGCTCGGCGAACGCGAAGTCGTGGGTGAACCCGCCGTAGCCGCTGATGTCATAGGTGCCGCTGAGGACCTTGTCCCCCTCGGGGGCGTCCTGTCTGGCGGTCAGCCGGAGGGCGGGCGGGTCGTCGGTGTCGCCGCCCCAGGTGAAGATGCCTTCGGCGGGCGGGCTCGCGAAGGGGACCTCGCCCTCGAAGCGGTCGACGGGGGTGGGGACGGGGTCGTCGGCGGCTTGTGCGGACACCAACGGCAGCAGGGCCGCCAGGAGGGTGGCGGAGGCGAGCAGGGCGGTTCTTCGCATGGAGCTTCCCCTTGGCTCTCGTGGTCCACTCATGACTTACCTCACGACGTGAGTGAACTGGTGGCCCACAGGACCGTCAAGGCACCGGACAACTCTGGCCTCGCGCCAGACGATTTTGCCCGGATCCCGCTCCCCCGAGCCCCACGTGTCCGCCGGCGCCGCCACGAGCGGCAGGCCGCGCCCCTGCTCCGCGTCCGGCGCGGGCTCCGGCACACGGACTTCGCCGCCACTGTCGTGCCCCTCCGACGCGGAGGACTCGGTCGGTGGCGAGGGTCGGACAGAGACGGACGCAGCGGTGCGGCGGTACGCCGTGCAGGACGGCGTGGGTGGCGGCGAGTTCGCTCACGCAGAGCGGTACGTCGTCGGTCCGCCGGGTCAGCCCCCAGTCGGCGAGGGGGACGCGGGCGAGGTCCCCGGCGACGGCCACCGGCCCGCGGTCGCGGGGGCACAGGGCGGTGCGGGCCCGGCCGTCGACGGCGTCCGGCAGGCCCGGCGACCGGTGCCGGTGTCCGCGCGGGCTGATCCGCAACCGCCGCCGGATGCCGGTCGCCACCCGCAACGTCGACCTGGCCTCCCGCAT
>NZ_JBSFTY010000134.1:0-16882 GCF_053591515.1 Streptomyces sp. NPDC003011 | reverse complement strand
TACCCGTCGAGTACGAGAGCATCGCGATCCGCGCCTCCACGCCGAACTGCTCGGCGGTGGCGGCCGACTGGATGGCGATATCGGCGAGCCCCCGCCCCCGCGGCCGACGTCCGCTCCCTCGGCGTCCGCCGTGGCGACGTCCAGGCCCTGCGCCATGTCGGCCTCACCGTCGTCCCCGGCGAGACGATCGCCCTCATGGGCCGCAACGGCGCCGGGAAGTCCACGCTGCTCGCGGCGCTCGTCGGCCTCGTCGAACCGGCCGCCGGTTCGGTCCGGGTCGGCGGGGCCGTCCCGCACCGCACGGCCCCCCGTGACCTCGTACGCCGGGTGGGCCTCGTCCCGCAGGAACCCCGCGATCTGCTGTACGCCGACACGGTGGCCGCCGAGTGCGCCGCCGCCGACCGGGACGCGGGCGCCGCGCCCGGCACCTGCCGGGCCCTGGTCGGCGAGCTGCTCCCCGCCGTCACCGACGACGCGCACCCGCGCGACCTGTCCGAGGGGCAGCGTCTCGCGCTCGCCCTGGCCGTCGTCCTGACGGCCCGTCCTCCCCTCCTGCTCCTCGACGAGCCGACCCGGGGCCTGGACTACGCGGCGAAGGCCCGTCTGGTCACCGTCCTGCGGGAACTGGCCGCCGGGGGACACGCGATCGTGCTGGCCACGCACGACGTCGAGCTGGTGGCCGAACTCGCGCACCGGGTGGTCCTGCTGGCCGACGGCGAGGTGATCGCGGACGGGCCGACGGCGGACGTCGTGGTGGCGTCCCCGTCCTTCGCGCCGCAGGTCACCAAGATCCTGGCCCCGCAGAGGTGGCTCACGGTGGCCCAGGTGAGGAGGGCCCTGTCATGACGACCGTCCGCCAGGCCCGGGCCGTCCGTCTCGGTCCCCGTTCCCTCGCCGCCCTCGTCCTGGTCAGCGCGGTCGGGGCGGCCGCCTTCTGCTGGCCGTTCCTCGCCCCGCCGGCCTCGCAGGTCGGCGCCCACGCCCAGGACGCTCCCTGGCTCTTCGCGGGCCTGCTGGTGCTTCTGGTCGCCGTCGTCGCCGCGACGATCTCCGAGTCGGGGCTCGGCCCGAAGGCGGTGGCGATGCTCGGCGTGCTGGCGGCGACCGGGGCGGCGCTGCGGCCGATCGGAGCCGGGACGGCCGGGATCGAGCCGATGTTCTTCCTGATGGTGCTCAGCGGACGCGTCCTCGGCCCAGGATTCGGCTTCGTGCTCGGCGCGGTGACGATGTTCGCGTCGGCACTGCTCACGGGCGGGGTGGGCCCGTGGATGCCGTTCCAGATGCTGGCGATGGGCTGGTTCGCGATGGGCGCGGGCCTGCTGCCGGGCCCGGACCGCCTGCGCGGCCGTACCGAACACGTGCTCCTGGCCTGCTACGGCTTCCTCGCCGCCTTCGCCTACGGCACGGCGATGAACCTGGCCGGCTGGCCGTTCATGCAGGAGAACGCCTCGAACATCGCCTTCGACCCGGACGCGGCGGTCCCCGGCAACCTGGCCCGGTTCACCGCGTACTGCCTGGCCACGTCGCTGGGCTGGGACCTGGGGCGGGCCGTGGTCACCGTCGTGCTGACCTTCCTGGTCGGTCCGGCGATCCTGAGGGCCCTGCGCCGCGCCACCCGCCGGGCGGCTTTCGAGACGCCGGTCACGTTCGCCCCGTCCGGCGAGTGAGGCGTCGTGGGCGGAGCGTGACACCGGGACGCTTCAACGGTGAACCACCCCACATGACGCACGTCACCTACGAAGCCGGGCCGTAGTCCCCACGCCCGGCCTGCCCGCGCCCACACCCCCTCTGACCTGGGGTTTGAGACCCACGTCACACAGCCGCCTTTTGCCCCACATGCGGCCACAACTAGTAAAAGGGGTCATTGCGGACGCCCGTCGATCCTGTTTCTCTGGATGACGTCGCACGGCGCCGACGTGCCCCCAGGGCCACGGCGCCGACACATGCCCCGCCTCGCCTCGCGTGGTTCCGGCATGCCGCGCACACCCCGTCCCCGAAGAAAAGGTTCTCCGTGCCCGTGTCCCGCATCGCCCGTCGCATCGCGTCCCCGAAGAAGGCCCTGACCGCCGCCGCGCTGGCCGCCGCCACCACCGGCCTGGTCCTGACCGCGGCTCCCGCGCAGGCCGCCCCTTCGTCGGCCACCCAGGCCAAGGCGATCGCGCACAAGATGATCCCGGACGCCGCCCAGTACAACGCGTTCAGCAAGATCGTCGAGCACGAGAGCGGCTGGAACGTCACCGCGACGAACTCCTCCTCCGGCGCCTACGGCCTGGTCCAAGCCCTGCCCGGCACCAAGATGGCCTCGGCCGGCTCCGACTGGAAGACCAACCCGGCCACCCAGATCGAGTGGGGCCTGGACTACATGAACTCCCGCTACGGCAGCCCGGCCGACGCCTGGTCCTTCTGGCAGGCCAACGGCTGGTACTGAGCCACCTGCTGAGCCACCCTCCGGCCGATCCCGGGCCGAGAGACCCCGGCTGGTCCCGAAAGGCACCCCACCAGCCCCTCTGTCGCGAAGGCGGCGGCCCCGATCCCCGGGCCGCCGCCTTCGCCGTACGCCCGGACCTGCCGCTGCGGCACCCGCCACGAACCCACAGACCCTCGGCTGGGCACGCACCTGGACCCAGCGACGTACGGCCACACAGGCGCGGTCCTCTTCGACGCCACCCGTCTGCCCTATGGGCCCGCTTCACCGCTCACCACCTACCCGCGTCGCGAAGCACGCCGTCCGGCTGAGCCTCACCCAGAAGGCCGCCCGCGCGGTGCTGCGGGTCTACTGCGCCAAAGTCGCCGAGTACCAGAAGCGCGGCCTGGTCCACTTCCATGCCGTGATCCGACTCGACAGCCCCGACGCCAGCCCCCAGCCCCGCCCGCCGACGCCACCGCCGCCGTGCTCACCGACTCCATCCGGGCCGCCGCACCGCGCGCCCGCGTCTCCGTCGTCTCCGACGCGCTCGGGGAACGCCGACTCGGCTGGGGCCAGCAGCCCGACATGCGCGAGATCGCCGCCTGCGGCACCGACGCCGAACTGACTGATCAAGCCGTCGCCGCCTACGTGGCGAAGTCCGCCACCAAGTCCGCCGACGCCTCCGGCACCCTCGACCGCGCCCTGCTCTGCCGCCCCTGCCAGGGCGCGGCCCCACCCTCGTGCCCCACGGGACCCCGCTCCCCTGCACCGCCCGCGACGGCACCGGACAGGCCCGCCCGCTGCCGCGCCTCGCTGTCGCCCGACACGTGCGGCAGATGATCCGTACCTGCTGGGAACTGGTTCGCCTGACGGAGTTCTTTGCGTGTGTACGTGAGCTACTGGCCCCCGATAGACTCGCGGAACCGCCGCACCTCAGAGATGGTCGTCGACCACTCAGAAATTTGGTTCCCGTCCTCGTCAACCAAACTTCGAGCCTCCACGTATCGCCAAGGCTCTTGCGGATTGAACTCTTCTTCGAGGCCATCCAGCAAGATGATCGAGTTTTGCACGTGGACAGCTTCCTCTTCCCGGTAAATGGGCCAGCAGAAGATGAAGTTAGCGGTCTCCGGGTCCGTGATCGAAGAGATGAGGCACGAGGTCGAATTCTCGCTCGCCTCAAGCTCCCTCAGGGCTCTCTCCCAACTTCGAGAGTAGTCAGCCACCGTCCAGAAGCTCAGGTCTATCGGGAATGATTCTGAGAAATCCCCGACCGTGACCCTACCGGCGACCTCGGAAGGCGACGAGACGCCACCCTCCGAAGCGGGATCACCGATCACTTCGATCGCGAATCGGTTATTCCTTGAGATAGTTAAGGCCTCCTCGAGAGCGTAGGGCTCCGGGCGATCCGCTTCCACGACTTCCAGCACTCGACCGCGACCCTGCTCCTGGAACAGGGCGTCGACCTCGTCGTCATCAAGGAACCTCGGGCACGCCCCATCGGCGTCACCGCCGGCGTCTACGCCCACGTACGCCTCCGCCTCCAGCGCAAAGGCCATCGACACCCTGGGGCAGGTCCTCGGCGACCAAGACGACGACCCCGACTCCTTACCCACCGCACTCGTCGTCCGCTGACGTTGCCGTCAGCATTGCCATCAAACACCACAGAAGCCCCACCAGAAAAAACTCTGGGTGGGGCTTCTGCATTCAAGGTCATTGCATCAAGTGACCCACCGTCTGTCGGCGCGGATCGCTACTCCTCCGGACCAACAATTCTTACCGAATCCGGAAATTCACTAAGCAAGCCTGAATCACCTGCCACGACCTTGGTTCCCCTAAGTCGAAGGTCACGCAGGGAACCCATACCGAGAAGCGGAGCCACCGATCGCACCTCCCCCCCGTACGTAACTCTGAGCTCTTCCAGATTATTTAGAGCTGACACTGCGCTGAAGTCCAGCGGCTCAGGCTGAATTGACTCCCCTCCGCCAATCAGCCAGCACCGGCGCAGATCTTGGAGGCCCCGAAGAGGGGCAAGGCTTTCAACGCGCGCCTCAAGAATCTCCAGGTCGTCGAGTTTCGTGCAGTTCTCCAACCCGCGAAGATCCACAATCTGCCCCACGCCTTCCAGCTTGAATGACGAGATCCAGGGCGCATTCCTCAGGAATCCCAAATCACTCCTACCGGATGACCAAAGCGTCAATCTCGTCAGGGCGGGAAACCCTGCAAGGTCAATTGTGCCCGCCCGATCATCTAGCGCCAACGCCGCTAGAGATGCGTTCCGGACTGCAGGGATCGCCACTTGCCCCCTCGTGAGGAGCACAAGTTCGCGGAGTCCAGCGATTTTGAAAGCCTGCGAGTCATCGGCGACGTGGCCTTCAATCTCCAGATACTTGAGCTCCGGCAAGCCGGACAAAAAATCAAGGCTGTCCAGCCGCGCGCTTCCGCTCACACGGAGGAACAATCCGTTGAATTCTCCGGACTGATATTGCTGGCCGAGTTCACGCTCATCGATCGACTCGTCGACTCGCCAATTTAGGACCCTATAGTCCGCCCGCATTTAAGGAACCTCATTTCGGCGATTCAAAAGCGTACCGCCACCCACGCCGCCATATTGATCTATTACCGACTGCTCTTGCTCCCTGATCGCTTTCCAGGAGTGGCCAGACATATCATTCACCGATATGTTGGAAATGTCGCTTGTCGTGTAACCCGCCGACTTCACGGCCGCCTTGTCTGAATTGAAAGCGGCATGCAGGCGACTGTGTATGTTGGTTGAACTGGACCCAACGTACACCTTGCCATCCTTCATCGTGATGGTGTAAACCCCGGGCACGGTCGGAGCATCCTTGAATCCGAACGTGCTACACGACGAATTATGCACCAGCACCGGCGTATTCCCCGCCAGCACATAGTACGTGTGGACACCCTCAACCGTAAGGTTGAAGGTTCGCGCATGCTGAGCAAAAGGCCTGTTGGCAGTGACGATGACCGTGTGGCCGTCATCCGTGCGCAGGGTCATGCCCGCTTTGAGGTGGCGTGCCTCGATCCAGCGCTTCTCCGACGGGGACCAGAAGGGGTGTTCATAGGTCGCCGTGAGCGCTTCGATGCCTTCTTCCGTGGCAAGGGAGAGCTGGTTGAAGTGCTTGTCGTCCTCAGTGACGATGAGGCGGGTAACCTTGCGCGGACCCGTCTTGCCGGTTTCGGGATCTGTGGCCAGGACTTTGTCGCCGCGCTTTATGTCCTCAATTTTCTTGGTGGTGCCGTCGGCCATGAAGACTTCGGTTCCGGCCAAAAAGCACTTGCAGGAACGCTTCGACAGGGTTCTGCCCAAGTCCGTCTTCGCGGCGGCCCACTCCGGGTTGGGAGCCCGATAACTGTTTTCGTAGAGGCCGATGGACGCCATCCGGGAGAACTCGACATCCATGAAGTAGTCGCGCATCTCCTGGGAGCAGCCTATTTCTTCATGGACGTAGCAGACGTTCACTGCCGTAGCGATGGCGGTGTTCGCGTCCATGATCGGATCGTGCTCGTACATTTTGCGCATGTCTGTGCGGTACGCAGCGAGCCAGGCATCGTGCTGAATGTCGGAGGTCGCGAAGGAAGCGACCGCCGCGTAGATCTGCTGCTGCGCGCTGCGTGTGGCGTCACGTGTGTTGCCGACCAGTCCTCCGTCACCGCCACCCGAACTTCCACAGGTGTAGTAGCAGCCGCCGGCACCCGTCCCTCCACGAGGAACACCCGGGTTCTGGGGCTTCTTACCTCCGGCCTTCGGGTGCGGCTCGCTGTGGCCGGTTCCGTCGTCGATGTACAGGCCCGTGGGATCGCTGAAGGTCACAGGGTTGTTGCCGGCGTAGCCGTACCCGTTCAGCGTCTGGTGCTGGTCGGGGGCGAGTACCGGGTCCACGCTGATGAACTGGCCGATGGACGGGTCATACTCGCGAGCCCCGATGTGGGTCAGTCCCGTCCCGTTGTCGGCCGGCATACCGAGGAAACCCTTGTCGTCCGGCCAGACTCCGGTCATCTGGCCACGACTTGAACCGAACGGTGTGCTGTAGCGCTTGGTCAGAACCTGGGCGGAGTCCGCGGTGACGGCCACAGAACTCGTACCGTGATGGTCGGCGGCGAGGAAGCTCAGCTTCTGCGTGCCCGACTCGTTGGTGCGCAGAGCAATGGTGGAGCCTGCCGCGCTGTAGTAACGGTTGGCCCACTTCTTTCCTGTCTTGAGATGGACCTCTGTCGCGCCGAGATAGAGGACGGTCTCACCATCGGTGGCATTGTCACGGCGGATGAGCAGTTCGCCGTCCGCACCGTAAAGGTAGCTGGTGGCCGTTGCCGCTGTGTCCTTGGTCAATCGGGCGAGGTTGCCCTCGGAATTCCAGGCGAGCGTCTGGGCGGTGGTGGAGCCTGCCTTCTCGACACGCTTCTCGGTCTTGCCCGAGTCGTCGTACCGGTATTGGGGCGTGAGCCCGGTACAGGTGCCGGAGGTTGTGGTGGCCGACAGGGCATGGGGACGAGCCGTCTCGTAGCAGTACGTCGTGGTGACCGGCGTTCCGGTGTTCTGCTTCTCGGTCTTGCGCTGGCCGGATGCCGTATAGGTGTACGACGTCCAGTAGGGAGCAGGGCCGCCGAGGTCGGCCTTGGTGCGGTCGGAGGTGCAGTCGGCCGTCTTCGGAGTCCAGGCCTCGGTGAGTCTCCGATAGGCGTCGTAAGTGAAGCACTGGTTGTCGGTGCCGGTACCGGTGTTCGCGCTGTCGGAGATGGAGGTGACGTTGCCCGCGTGGTCGTAGGCGTAGTTGAGGTCCTGGACCGGGCCCCGAGTCTGGTCGTCGACGGCTGCGCCGAGGAGACGGTTGGTGCCCTTCTCGTATGTATTGGTGAGGAAGACCCTCTTGGTGCTTGTGGAGGTGCCGAGCTGTAGCTGACCGACCTGGCCAAGAGCCGTGTAGTCAGCTGCGAGCAGGTACCCCGAGGTGCCCGACAGTTCGGTGGGCAGGCCCGTGCCGTTGTAGCGGTACTCGAGAAGTTCGGAGGCCAGGCCTCCCGCGGCTGGCTCCCTCACGGTTCCCAGGGTGCCGTCGAGTCGGTAGGTCGTCTCGAAGGTGGTGGTGGCGGCGACGGCCAGGGAGGTCACCAGCGGGTCGTCGGACGGCAGGGTGAGGCTGGTGGCAGTGGGTCGCCCCAGATCGTCGTAGTCGGTTACTTGCTTGGTGTAAGCGTTGCCCGTCTTGCCGTTCTGGTAGCGGATGGAAGCCGTGGGCAGGCCCTTGAGGACGGTGTCGTACGTCCAGGCGGCGACTTGGTTGCCGTCACTGCGGGAGGACTGCCACAGACCGGTCTTGCGGCCGAGTTCGTCGTACCCGTAGAGGAGCGTCCGGTCCTCTGCATCTCTGGAGGTCTCGATCTGGTCCAGTTCGGTGTACGTGGTGACCTGCGAACCGGTGTCGGGGTCGATCGACTTCACCTGGCGGCCGAACAGGTCGTACTCGTAACTCCAAGTGCTGCTGTCCGGACCGTTGATCGTCCTTGTCTTGCCGTCCCCGGTGTATGTGTAGCGAACCTGGGTGTACGGGGTGCTGGTGGAGGATCCGTACGCGGTGTCGTTCGGCTGGGTGCCCTCGTAAGTGCGGGTTTCCGCCGTGCGCCCAAGTGCGTCAGTGATCGTGCGCGTGGCGTTGCCACCCTGTATGCCCGTGGTGGCGACCGAGTCACCGGTGTAACTCGAGGTGGTGGTCCACTTCTTCACTCCGTCCACGAGGAGGGTGGACGTCGTAGTCCGGCCGGCACCGTCGAACTGCGCCTGTGTCTGCGTTGCTCCACCGTAGGGGGCCTGGGTGTAGGTGCTGTTGGGCGCGTTCTTACTGTCGTAGACGTCCGTGTAGGTCTCGTGGGCCAAGCCGCGGCTGTCATAGCGTGCGTCGGTCAGGATACGGCCGCCCTGCGGCGACGGAGTCTGCGTCTGGACCGGCCGTAGTTGCGAGTCGAACAGGGCATAGACCGTCTTGTAGCTGGTGCCGTCGGCCTTGAGCGTCGCGGTGGAGGACCAGGGCGCCTTGTTGCGTTCAAGCCCGTATGCGTACTTGGCATTGGGAATGTCACCGCCGGACTTCGAGCGGTTGGCCAGCCAGGTCGCGGTGATGCGACCGAGTGCGTCGTATGTGTGCTCGGTGCGCTTGGTGTTGACGTCAAGGACGTAGTTGACGCTGCCCCTCGCCGGGTCGTAGTTGGTCGTCGTCTGGTGTGCCTGGTTGTTCGACGACAAGCGCGGCGCCGTCACGACGGTGGTGGCCAGCGGACCGGCAGCTGCTGGGAAATACGCCATCGTGGTGGCGCGGCCCTTGGCATCGGTAACCCTCAGGGGGCGTCCGAGCTTGGAGGTATCGGTGTCGTACGACGTCGTGCTGACCGTCTGCCATCCACTGGTGGGCGAAGGAGTCCGGTCAGCGCTACCGGAGGCCGCTGGGTAGGCCTTCGCACGGCCTGTCCATGTGGGCAGGCCCAGGGTCGGAGTCTGGGTCGGGCTCCAGCCGGTGGCGGAGGAGTTGTCGTAGGCGATCGCCGTGTCGGACAAGACGTCCCCTCGCGTGTCCGAGGAGCCAGGCAGACTCAGCGTCTCGTCGCTGTTGGCACAGGGTTTGGCGACGGTGCGAACGCGCGAGACGAGTGCGGTCAGCCCCTTGTCGGCGTTGCGGGCGTACCAGGTACGGGTGCACGTCTCGTCGCCAGTCGGGCTCCATTCACCGTGATCCTCGGTCTGGGTCACCATGCCGTACGCGGTGTCGTACGTGTTCGAGACCCCGGTGATTCGCCATTTCTGCGCAGCGGTCAAATAGGTGTCGCTGTAGGTACGGGCGTTCCTCAGGAAATGCGCCTTGATGTTGGCGTACGACTTCTGCTGACTGGCTGTCTCCAGGGCCCAGGGGTTGTTGATGTCGGTGGAGATCGCTGTCGCGCCGTTGTAGGTGATCTCCTGTCTGAGCCAGCCCGCCAGCCAGTTGTGGTCCGTCCAGTCGGCGACGTCGAGGTCATCCAGCGTGGTCGCGGGATCGTTGCCCGCGATGTTGTCAAGATCGATACCCTTGACGGTGGCGGAGCGAGTGGTGCCGTCCTTCTTCTTGTCGCCGTTCAGGCCCTGCATGAACAGTTGGACCGTCTTGGAGCGGGTCTCACCGGGGTTGCCGGTGTAGGTGGTGACCTTCTGGTACCCACGCCAGACCGACCAAGTGCGTTCCTTCTCTTTGGTGAAGGGGTCGTCGTTGTAGTGCCAACCAGGAGTTTCGTAGTCGTACGACACCAGAGTGCCCGGGTTGCCGGCGCCGGGGTCGTTGGTGGTGATCGAGGTGACCCGGTACTTGTGGAACCAGTCCAGTTGCGGGTCGCCGCCATTTACGGGCCAGTACACCGGGTAGCAGGACAGGCTGTTGTTGTCCTCGGTGGCGGGCATCTTACTGCCGCGCACACACTCCGGTTCGGACAACGTCACGGAAGTGATCGCGCCGGTCTCCGAGATGATCGACGAAATTCGCGGTCGAGTCAGGGCCAGGATGTTGTCGTTCGTGGAGTCGACGCGGTTGGGACGCTGCTGATAGGTGAAATCGATCGGAGGCAGTGTGATGTCTGTACCGTTCTTGCCGGTACGTTTCAGGGACTTCAGGACGAGAACCTGATCAGAGCTGTTGCCGATGTCCTCACCGTTGAAAAAATTCTGGTCCAGCGCATAGGAGTCCACAGCTTGGAAAGCGTCCGGTTCCGCCGTCCGGGACCAGAAATGGGTGTCGATGGCTGTCAGACGCTTTCGGGTGAAGAACGCCGGGCCAGTAGCCGTGCAATCGTCCTCGTTCGCCGAACAAATGCTGTCGAAGGGCACGTCGGGCCATTGATCGGCAGTGTCCTCGGTCAGTGAGGAGCAGTCGGCAGCGGTGCAGCGCTCCTTGTAGGTGAAACTGACCTTGTCAGAGGCGGGAGCGGTGAACAGCGAGTCACGGCGCTGACCGTAGCGGATCTCCTCCAAATAGCCGCCACGGGTGTAGGAGGCCAGTCCGGTCTTGTCGCCGTTCTTGGCGTAGTGGTTGGTCTCTGCCTTGTACCAGTAGGTGGATGCGTTGTCATGGACGTCCTCAACGAGGTCGAGGTTCCACCGCCAGGCTTGCGTCTCCGCCCGGTCCTTGAACGCGGTGCCCTTCTCATATCCGTGTTCGCCGGAGTCGTCGCCGAAGACCGGCACCGTCCACACGGAGTTGGTACGCTCGGCGCCGGCACCCGGCAGCTTGTTCAGACCGAAGGTGTACGTCGTGCCATCGCTGGTGACGACCTTCCAGTGCTCGCCGTCGGCGTCACCGTTGTCCGCGCCGTTGTGCCGAGTGACCTTGGAGCCGTCGTCGTCCTTGAGACGCCACTCGTCCCTGGTGTCGTCGTCGTCACGGACGAGTTCAGTGGCTTTGCCGTTCAGGACGAGCGAAGCGTTGTCGTACTTCCAGCACTGGTCGTACTTGTCGGCCTGCCCGTCGTCCTCACACGAACCGTAGCTTCGCTCTATGTAGGACGAGGTCAGGTCGAAGCCCTCGCCGATGAGGGAACCTTGGTTGTTGGTGTTCGAGGTGCGCCCGTCGATGCTTCCGGAGTCGTACGACAACGTCACTGTGGGAACGGGCCCTGCGGCGGCCGGGGGCAAGGTGATCGGATAGGACCAGGAGAACGCCCCTGAAGAACCGCCGGCCTGCCAACTCGCCGAGGATGAAAGAGGCGTGGCGCTGAAGTCACCGGAACCCGCCGCAGAGGCGGCAGAGGTGGCCATCACGGCCATCACGGTCGGCGCCGTGGTGGAACTACCGGCGAGCATGGTACGGGTCGTGACGGTTTGAGCGGAGACATCGTTCTTCGACGTCTGAACCGTGGTCGCCCGGCATGCCGGTCTCCCGGGTGTCGTCAGGGCACAAGGCGGCAAGGTGACCAGCCCCAGACGGGATGACCAGTTGCCTCCGATCGCGGAGGCGAATTTGCCATAGTCCACGGTGACTTCAGCAGCGCCGGCGCTCTCCGCCGCAACCGTGAAAAGGACCCCGGTCACACCGGCACGACGGGCCGTCTTCTGGTCGAAGACGGTGACTTCCGCCGCACCCGAGGCCACGGTACGAGCCTGACGGGACGCACTGCTGGCTTTGGCCGCCTTCACTGCGACAAGTGCTCCGTCCTTCGGTGCACCGGCCAAGTCGGTCGTAGTGGTGGATGCCTTCGGCCAGGCAGCACGGCGCTCGTCTCGGGCCGAAGCCGCCAGCTCCTGGTTGTCCTTCTTTTCCCGGGCGACCTTGGCTCGAGCGGCCTTGGCCTGCGGGGAGGTGATTTCCAGGACACGCGTCGGCTCGATGTCCGGCACATCGGGGCGCCCTGGCACTCCGGCCGCCGCCGCCAACGGAGTGAGCGGTGTGGGTATGGAGAGGACCACCGCGAGCAGGACGGTCAGGGCACCCCGTCGGGCGTGTATGCGAGAACGGGTCGGGCGAAGGGACACGGGAAGGCGCTCCATGAGATGAAGGGCGGCCGGTGTGCAGGCGGCAGCTGAGGGACGAGGCGTGTCGCGGGTTGGTGGGGCCGGTGTCCGCTCGCGCAGTGGCGGCCGGACACCGGAGAGAGGTCAGTAGCCGGTGAGTGCTTCCACCTGGGTGGGATCAGTGACCGCTCCCGCCCATAGGCGGATGTCGGTGATCCGGCCGGCCAGGTAATGGCCCCAGGCACTGTTCGTCCGCCCCTTGCCGACGGCGAACTCCGCACTGCCAACCGACGCGGCGTAGGCAAGGGGATCACCCTGGCGGGTACTGCCGACGAAGAGAGTGATTTCTCGCGTGCGGGCGTCGTACGCGCCGACCAGGCTTACTTCGCTGTCGAGGACGGCGGTTTCCTCGCTGGCCACGGAGATGCCGCTGCCGTCCGCCGTGAGTCGTCCGAACTGCCATCGAGCGACCGGCACCGTACGCGTTTTCGGGACTCCGTTGTCGTCCAGGATTGGATTGCCTTCGTCGTCCTCCACCGGTTCGTCCTTGGTCCCGGTCTTCTCCGCCCAAAGGCTCCAGGACGATCCGGTTGCCGTGCTCTGGCCGAGGACCTGGACGCGGTAGCCGTCCGGTTTGGTGGACAGTGCCTGGGTATCCACGTCGGCCATCGTGGCGATGGTGAAGGAGCCGGTGTCGGCCACCAAGGGCCGAGACACGGTCCCCGCTCCGGAGAGTCCGTTGAGGAGCAATGCCTCACCGTCCAGCGACGCCCCGGCGGACAGGCTGAGCGTGTTGCCGTAGCCGGAGAGGTCGGACAGAGATGTCCCGGTGGCCCCCTCAGGGGCGTACTGGGCCACAAGCTCCGCATACGCCTTGCCGTCGGCGTCCACAGGACTGGCCTCGCGGGCGATCGCCTCGGACGCTTTGGCCTCCTGCCACACGGCGACCTCGTCCACATCGCCGGGGAAGTGATCGGCGTAAGAGCCCTTGTATTTCGCTCGGCCGATCTGCAACCCCCCGGAGGCCGCCCAAGCGCCGGTGGTCAGGGTGTCGGTGCCCTGTTCGACGCCGTTGACATACAGGGTGAGCTTCTTCGCCCCGACATCCACGACCGCGGCCACATGGGTCCATACTTTCGTCTGCGCCGGTTCCCTCGCGTTCACCCGCTGGTTGTCCAGTGCGGTGGACGCGGCGTCGGCATCCGCCATCCGCAGACACCACGTCTTGACGTCATCGCAATAGCCCAGAAAGAACGGGCTGTAGTACGTGCCGTCCTGGCCAAGGGCTGTGGCGACTCGGCCGGTGCTGTCCAGCCGCACCCACGCGGCCACCGTGTACGACACCTGCGTCTTCACTACTGGGCCGGAGGTGGCGGCGTAGGCCTGGCCGTTCAGCTTGAGGGCCTTGTCTTCGATGGGGGCGCCGTTTTCCGTGACCACACCGCGGCGGCCGGTGATGGTACGCACCCCGCCGGAGACAGCGGCGTCATTCCTCTCGGCAGCCTCCTTCGCCGAAACGTCGACCGCTGCTCCAGAGGTTTCGTTGAACGTCCACCGGCCGACTGCCTCCGGGGCCTCCGCCACAAGAAACCGGACGCCGTTACCCGTTGTCCGTCCTACGGCGTCCCGGGTCTGAACTTCGAGCGTGACCGTACCCGAATCCACCGGTGTGATCGTCTCCGTGACCGTGGCCCCTGACTTCCACGGACGCCACGTACTGTCCGTGGACAGCTTGTACTGGTAGGCGGTGTTCGCGTCTCCGCTACCTGCGGCCGGACCGAAGGTCACGCTCCCCGATGTGCCGGGAGCGCCCTTGGCCGTACACGCGCCGGGAAGACACGCGCTGTACACGGAGTTGAATGTGATCGACGGAGGTTTCGGCCCCTTGCTGTCCACGGTGAAGTAGCACCATGGTGTCTGTGCGCTCTCGAGGTAACTTTTGCCGCTGTTGTAGTAGGACTGGGTCCATGCCCGATAGCGGTACTGCCTATTGTCCGCAAGAGTCGGGCTCCATCTCTTGTTCTGATCGACGCCGTCTCCCACATAGCCGCTGGCCGGACTCAGAGAACCACTGGACGGTTGCGGGGCATCCGCCCATGCTCCGGCGCCGTCCTTCACATCGATGTCGAAGTAGACCCGCAGCGAAGCCGAAGCCTCTCCGCCCGCGACTGTCTGTGGCGTGGCTGCCAGGTTCGGGAGCGGGTCCGCCCACAGGGTCGGTGCGGTAGCGCTCTTCGAGCACACCTGGCTCGTGCCGGTCTCCAAGCCATACTCTGTGGGCACGGCCGGCTTCCCGACGTACACGACATCGATCACCGCGTCGTCGTCGAAACGCTTCCACGCCACCGGGTCCGATTCGTCCTTCGCCTTCAGCATCAGAGTCAGGCTGGAGAACTTGCCGTCCGCGAAGGCCCTGACCGTGGAGGTCAGGTTCTCGTCCGGCTCTTCCGGGTTGTCGTTGAACTCGATCGGAGCCCGAGGCTGCGACGGTGAGCACGCGGAGCCTCGGCCCGCCGAGACATTCCGGTCGCCGATTTGGTCCCAGCTGTTGTCGGATTTCGGTCCGCCGGGTCCCGGCCACTTCGACGACTTTGAGATCGGGTCCGTCCGCTCCAGGTCCACCCAGCGTGCGTCACACGAGAAGGACCAAGTCTCAGTCACCGCGAACGTCGCGTCGAGGACGTGCTTGCCTTTCAGCTTGTCCGGCTTGAACTCGAAGTACATGCGATTGGTGTAGGCACTACCGGCAGTGCAGTAGTAGCGGACACCGCCGAGCACTGCCGAACCGCACCGGCCCACACTCATGCCGTTGTCGCCGCCGGAGAAGTTGTAGAACACGTCGCCGTCGGACGACAGAAGTGTCCTCTCCGACTCGTTGAGTTCCACCGACGGATCGATGTACAGCGGAAGCTCGGAGCTGGTCGTCCCAGCGATCAGGTCGGTATCCGGAGTGACGACCAACGCGTCAGAGGTGACATCGACGTCCAATACCGCCGCCTCGTCACCAGTACCGGGCCCCGCCAACGGATCACCTTCGTCCGCCGGCCCCGCCGGGCTCCCCTCAGGATCCTGCGGCGCCTCCTGTTGCGCCACGACTCCCATCGGTCGTACAGAGGCGGTCCGCGTGGATATGTCCTCGCTCTGCCCATCAGCAGCCGCCCCGCCCGCGGAGTTCCACATCCGGGCCGAGGGCGCACGGAACACCACCTGGCCGTTTCCGTCCACCGCATCCATGGTGCCGGCCGTACCTTCGTGAATCCGCAGGCCCTTCACCTGCATCGAGTACTCGAGCGAGGCAAGGGCCGGGTCAGAGGCGGCCTCCAGCGTCTCAACCTCCAGGACCTGGCGGAAGCCCTCCACCGTCGCGGTAAGGATCAGATTGACATCGGGGCGGACGTCCTCATAGACGGCTCGCTGCCCTTCCAGGCTCGGCTCCGGCAGTTCACCCGGCCACCCCAGAGTGACCGACTGTCCGTTCTCGCCGATGGTCACCAGATTGCGGCCGTCGCCTCCGGACGAGAACGACAGATCGACCGCGGCCGCCTTCGGTCCGATGGAGCCATCCGCTCGTCTGAAGAGGGTGGCATCCGGGGTCGCCCAGCCACCTCCGGACTGTTCCACGCGAACGGGCGCGATCGACTTCCTGAGCGTGAAGGTTTCACCATCGGGGTTGGCGAACACCGTGTCTCGCTCGGTGCGTTCGGCCACCACCTCGACGGGCGCCCCGGAGGCCACTGCGGCTTGCTGCGCCCGCTCCGTCTCGGACATGTCACCCGCTTCGGCCGCAACGGCAGTTCCGGCGGTGAAGACCGGCGCGAGTCCTGGTGTCGCGACGAGCACGGCAAGCGCTGTCAGCCACACCAGCCCGACTCGATCCCCCCTGGCGGCTCTACAGGCACGCCACCCCCCGTACTCCACTACCCCACCCCTTGTTCACACGGTCCTCACAGGTAAACGAAATAAGATCCGCGTCAGCTAATCACTGTCAAGGAAGTGTCAAACCACTTCGGTAAGTTGTCCGGAACCACCTCTTCTCACGGACCGGTAATCAGCTTGAGGACGACATCGAGTCGTGGTGGACACGAGAGCCTGGGAAATGAGGTGGGCGCCCTGATCCAGTGGAGCACCGACTGGTCCCATACGAACATCACTGCGATCCGGGCGGCCCGCAGGGAGTTCGAGGAACGGACGGGCGCTTCCCAGCCTTCCGCGGCTGTCTCCGCCAGCTCCTGACGTTCACCTCCGCCCGCCTCCGCTCCTACCTCGACGAATGACCGCAGCGGAGCAGGATCACCCGCGGACCTGGCTCGCCGTGCGCGCCACCGTGCCCTGGCACACCGCGCGTACAGCCGTCCTCCTCCAGGGATGCATCCCGGTGCGCGACGACCCGGTCCACGACATCCGCACCCACGACCACGCCCGCTCCCCCGCGCGCGCCGCCCGTCGTTCACCGCTCTCCACCAGGTCCGGGTGGACGCGGGGTCGGGCACCCCGCTGGGCTTCGGCCTGCTCAGCGCCTGGCAGTGCCGCCTCCTTGGGATGTCCGACGCCCCGTTCCGCCGCCGTGCCGCCTACGCCAAGTCCGGCCGCGAGCGGTACGGCACCGGCCCGGACCTGCCCGGTCTGCTCGACGCCTGTCTGGCCGAGAGCACGGACCGGACGCTCCCCGAGACCGCCCGGGCCGCCCGCGCCTGTCTCGACGTCTGCTTCTTCCAGCCCTTCGACGACGGCAACGCCCGCTCGGCCTTCCTCGCCCTGGCCTTCATCCTGGCCGGCGACGGCAGCACCCTCGACCAGACCGGCCCGGTCCGTCGACTCCAGCGCCGCGCCGGCGACCCGCAGGGAACCCTCGCCCTCGCCGGCCCGGTGGCCGCGCTCATGGCCGGCACGAGCCGACGCGCCGGTCCGGACACCCCGAGGGGCATGTCGTGCGGGGCCGGGTTGCGCAGCCCGGGGATCATCAGCCCGGCGAAGGCGATGACCAGGAAGAGCCC
>NZ_JBSFTY010000133.1:0-16923 GCF_053591515.1 Streptomyces sp. NPDC003011 | reverse complement strand
GATAAGGGAGATCACGTGGCCGGGTGGTTGCCGAGCCCTTCACCCGGGAGGCGAAGACCCCGCAGGCCGGGCAGGCCCGGGCCGAGGCGTCCGCCGTGGCCAGCTGGACCCGGCGCCCACCGCCTTGAAGCCGCTCGACCCTCAGGACGGACACCCCGTCGAGGCCCAGCAGCAACGTCGTATCGTTGACCAAGCCTGTGGCTCCCAGACGATCATTCTGCGTAGAGAACAGAAATGATCACCCAGGACCACGGGCGTCCTGCGTCCAGGGCCACCAACAGCCCCGCTCATCACGCACAGTGACTACCAGTCAGTGCACGCGAAGGGGGCACACCGCTCAAGTTCGAAGACCCACTAAACGCGTATCCAGCTGCTGCGTGAGGGCGACACCTTGAAGGTAACCTGGCTCAACCGGCTCTCCCACCCTCACAGCGGGCTCGGCCCCGGCGACGGTAAAAGCTGACACGACCGGACACGCCCGAGACCCCTGCGAATCACCCCAACGCGGCACCCTCAAGATCTGCACCCAAGGCATTTGACCGCTGACGCATGGTACTTGGGCGCCGTCGTCCCCAAAGAACCGGGCGACCCTGACGGCCCTGCGACGGGAGCTGGAAAGCGCGGATTCCGCTCGGCGCGACGCCGCCGAGCTCATGCGTCTGGACCTCCAGGCCCACCGCGCCATCTACGACGCCGCGCACGACCCGTACCTGGAGGACACCCTTGTCCGCCACGACAACCTGGCCACCTGCATCTGGTGCCTGTTCATCGACCGGCTGTCCGACATGGTCGGCCACGTCGAGGAGCACGGGCCGCTGATCGAGGCGATCGTCGCCGGTTAGCCCGAAAAGGCCGGGGCCCGAGTCCGCCGGACAGGCCCCGGCGTCAGTGCGTCGGTTTCTTGATCGACCTCAACTCTTGACACAGGCCTCACCCTGACTCACCATCGTCGAAGCGCTTCGATAGGTCGTTCCGAAAGACCTGAGAACCTGGGGGAGGATAACGGGGCCAATCGCAGCATTTTGCGCGAAACATGACACCTCTCCTCAGTGCTTCGTCTTCGAAGCGCTTCACCGGAGAGGTTCGTCAGAGCACGCTCGAAACCCGGCTGAGGAGTTCCGTAATTCCCATCGACTTATTGGCACTCTGTCTGGGGCTGCCGCTCGAACGCCCCGCGGCGCCGCCGGAGGCGACGGCGCTGACGGACGGAGAGACGAATCTGACCTACGCCAGGCTCCACGACCTGGTCGTCGAAGAGGCCGCCGAACTGCGCCGGAACGGCGTGGGGCCCGGCTCTCTCGTACCGCTGCCCCTACCGGAGCGGCGCACCGCCCGCACCATCGTGTCCCTGCTGGCGATCCTGGCCGCCGACGCGGCGTTCACCCCGGTGCCGGCGGGAGGGGAGAGCGAGCCGGTGGTCCGCGCGATCGTGTCGGACCGTTCCGCCTGGCCCGGCCACCTCTCGCCGCTCTCCGCCCCGGCCTACATCCTGTCCACCTCCGGCAGCACCGGCCCGGCCAAGCACACGGTGGTCACCAGGGAAGGCCTGCGGGCGGTCTTCGCCAGCCTGTACGCCCGGTTCCGCGACCACCTGCCGCCACTGGCCACCTGGACGCAACTGCATCCGTTGACCTTCGGGTTCAGCATCTGCGAGGTGCTCGGGAGCCTGACGTTCGGCGGGACGCTCGTCCTCGTCGAACGCGAGGAGCCGGTGACGTTCACGGCCCTGTCCCGGATGCTGTCCGAGGAGAGCGGCCCTCACGTGGTGTGTCTGACCCCGTCGGAACTGTCGGTCCTGGTGAGCGCGGAGAACGCGCCGCTTCCCTCGCATCTGCTCCTCAGCGGCGAACCGGCCCACCGGGCACCGCTGCGTGACGTCTTCAGACGGACGAGGGGCGTGCCGCCGGTCGTGGTGAACACCTACGCCGCCACGGAGACCTCCGGGCAGATCACCGCGGACCTCGTCACCGCCGAGCGGCTCGACGCGGTCCTCGCGGGCCATGTCGGGCGCCCGCTCCCAGGCGTCGAGGTCGTCCTGCTCGGCCGGGACGACGTGCCGGTTCCCCCGGGTGACACCGTCACCGAGGGGGAGATCGAGGTGCGGGGCGTCACGGTGTCGGCGGGGTATCTGGACGCCGCCGCACACGGGGCGAAGTTCGCCGCCGCTGGCGATGCGGAACGGGCGTTCCGTACGGGAGACCGGGGCCGCTGGGCTCCCGACGGCGGGCTGGTGGTCACCGGGCGCAGTGAGCGCAGGGTGAAGCTCGCCGGACGCTGGACGGCCCTCGACGAGATCGAGCGGGCCCTCACCGAGGACGGACTCGTGGCCGAGGCGGTCGCGGCCGTCGAGGAGTACCCCGTCGACGACGACGCCTCGGCCGGACGCCTTCTGGTGGCCGTCGTACCCGCGGGGGCGGCGCGGGCCGAGACGGCGGCCCAGGTGCGGCGGCGGGTGCTGCGGCTGCTCGACGGCCCGGTCACCGTCCGCACCGTCGTGCACGAGACGATCTCCCGCACCGCCCACGGCAAGACCGACCTGGCCGCGCTTCGGCGGACGCCGCGGGCGTCGGACCGTGGCGCCGGGCTCGCCGCCACGGTGATGGGGGTGTGGACGGAGCTGCTGGGGAGCGGGTTCTCCGCCGACGCCAACCTCTTCGAGAGCGGTGTGGACTCCCTCGGCATGGTCGCCGCGGCGGCCCGGCTCACCAGAGAGCTGGGCCGAGAGGTCTCCCCGTCGTTCCTCCTCGACCACCCCCGGATCACCCTCCAGATCGAGGCTCTTTCCGACCGGCCCGACCGGGCCGCGCAAGCACAGTCACGAGTACGTCAGGCAAGCCCCCGGGGCAGCGTCGTCGACCGGCGGCGGGCGGCCCGACGCCCGGACGGCGCCCCTGTGCCGCCCGTCCCTACAGAAGGAGTGATGCCGTGAACGACCGCGATGTCGTGGTCCTCGGATACGCGTGTCGGGTTCCCGGTGCGTCGGACGTCGCCGCACTGTGGAAACTCGTCGCGGAGGGCAGGGACGTGGTCACCCGTGCCGCGACCAACGTCGGCGCCACGGCCGGCGGCCGCGTCCACGCCTATGGGCTGGTGGAGGGAACGGAGCAGTTCGACGAGGACTTCTTCGGCTACTCACCGAAGGACGCGGCCGAGATCGATCCCCAGCAGCGCCTGCTCCTGCTGTGCGCCGTGGAAACGCTGGAGGCGGCCGGGTTGCGGCCCTCCGCGTTCGACTACGACATCGGGGTGTGGGCCGCCACCGGCCTCAGCTCCTATCTGCTGCAGACGTGGGACCCGGCCCTGAACGGCACCGAGAGCATGTCGGCCCTGATGGGCGGCGACCCGCACTACGCCGCCACCCGCATCGCCTACAAGCTGGGCCTGACCGGACCGGCGATCTCGATCGGTTCCGCCTGTTCCTCCTCGCTACTGGCGATCCACTCGGCGTCGCAGGCCATCCGGGCCGGTGAGTGCGATCTGGCCCTGGCCGGCGGAATGGACATCGAGCACCCGCAGCCCATGAGCTACCTCCACCAGGAAGGCGGCATCCTCGCCGCCGACGGCGTCTGCCGGCCCTTCGACCGGGACGCCACCGGCACGGTGTTCGGCTCCGGCGGCGGCCTGGTGCTGCTGGCCGATCGGAGCGTCGCCGAGCGGGAGGGCTGGCCGATCAGGGCGGTGCTGCTCGGGTCGGCCGTCAACAACGACGGCGCGGCCAAGGCGTCGTTCACCGCCCCGAAGTCCTCCCGCCAGGCCGATGTGATCCGACAGGCGCTCGCCGCCGGCGGCGTGGAGCCGGGCGAGGTCACCTATGTGGAGTGCCACGGAACCGGCACCAGACTGGGCGACCGCAGTGAGCTGGATGCCATGACCGCCGCCTACGGCCCGGAGTCCCGGATCGCGCTCGGATCGGTCAAGGCAAACGTCGGACATTTACGCGTCGGCGCCGGCGTGGTGGGGTTCATCAAGGCGTGCGAGATGCTGCGGCACCGAGCGCTGCCGCCGGTCGCCAACCTGGTAGAGCCGTCCGGGTCAGTGGGCGAGGCGGGCTTCGTCGTCCCGGCCGAGGCGGCCCCGATGCCCGATCCCGACTCCGCGGTCATCGGCGTCAGCTCCTTCGGCTTCGGCGGCACGAACGTCCACGCCGTCGTCGGCGGTGTCCCGGCCACGGCGGGCAGGGCCAAGCATGCCGAGCACGCCGAGCACGCCCAGTACGCCGAGACCGCCGAGACCGCCGACCACGTGGTGCTCCAGGTCTCCGCCGCCACTCCGGACTCCTGCCTCGCCACCTCCGTACGGCTGGCCGATCACCTCCGTGCCGAGCCACGGGTCCGGCTGGACGCGGTGGCCGGGACCCTGCGCCGGGGCCGGGAGCCCAAGCCGTACCGGCTGGCCGTGATCGCCCGGGACCGGGAGGCCGCGATCTCGGGTCTGGAGGGCGACTCCGCCTTCGCCGTCGAGGGCTGGGCCTCCGCGGCGGTGACCCCCGTCATCCTCGTCCCGGGACAGGGCTCCGACCTCGGTTCCCTGGCCCGCGCGCTGTGGGACTGGGAAACGGTGTTCACGGACGCGCTGCGCCGCCACTGGTCCCGGCTGGGCGAGCCTCGCCCCGGCACCCCGGACGTCGAGACGGCGCTCGCCGCCCCCGAGCGGCTGACCCGGGGACAGCGCCATGCCTGGCACACTGCGGTCGTCCTGGCGGTCATCGAGCAGTTGCGGCACCGAGGGCTGCCGGACGGCCCCTGCGCCGGATACTCCCTGGGCGAGTACGCCGCGGCCGTCGCCGCCGGGGCCCTCGACGCCGACCGGGCCCTGGCTCTGCTGGTCGACCGGGGCGAGGAACTCGACCGCACCGCTCCGGCCGGCCGGATGCTGGTGGTGCGGGCGGGCCCGGAGCAGGCCGCCGAAGTACTCCCGGACCTGGTCCCGGCGGCCGTGCTCTCCGACGAGCGCACGGTGTTCGCGGTCGCCGCCGACGCGGCCGACGAGCTGCGCGACCGGCTCACCGCGGCCGGCCTGGCCTGCCGTGACGCCGACGTCGACCTGCCGTACCACTCGCCGCTGCTCGGCGAGTCCGCGGCCGCCTTCGCGACCCCCGCCCGGTCGGCCGCGCCCGGGGAGGCGAGCCGCTGGATACCCACGCTCGGCTCCGACGGACCGCTGTCCTCGTACTGGGAGCGGCACCTCGTCCAGCCGGTGGACCTTCGGGTGGCCGCCCGCTCCGTGGGCGACCTCGTGAAGGAGACCCGCCCGGCGCTCGTCGACCTGAGCCCCGACGGCTTCCTCGGACGCGCGGTGGTCTCCGGCGCGGCGGACGTCGTCACCGTCCACCCCTGCCGGTCCGCCGATGACCACCGCGCCGCCTACCTGCGCGCGCTGGCCGGGCTGTGGGCGACCGGGATCGAGCTGGACCTGAGCCGACCCGACGAGGCCGTGACCACGGTCGACCTGCCCTCGCGGGTGTGGGATCTCCGCCCCCACCTGAAGGAACGCCCGGAGGGCAGCGAGCTGGCCGCGGTCCGCAAGGGCAAGCGCATGGTGGTGCGGGAGCGCTCCCTCGACCACTGGATGTACCACCCGAGCTGGCGCATGCGCCGACGCTCTCCGCAACCGGAGAACGTGGCGGGCCAGCGCTGGCTGGTGTTCGCGGGGCGTGACGGGTTCAGCGACGGGGTCGTCGCCGAGCTGCGCGCGCTCGGCGTCGAATGCCTCGTACTGCGCCCCTTCGACGATGTCGTTCCGGGCGACGAGGAATCCGTCAAGGCCGCGCTCGCCGGGCTGGACCTGCGCTCCCGGCCCGTCCAGCGGGTCGTGCACCTGTGGTGCGCGGACGTCCTGACGGACTCCGGAGATCTCGACGGCCGGCTCGCCGCCCTGGACACCGAACTGGCGCACGGCTTCTACACCCTGCTGTTCGGCTTCCAGGCCCTCACCTCCCACCAGGGCGCCGCTCCCGTACGGCTCGACATCGTCGCCCACGGTGTGCATCCGCTCGACGGCACCGGCCCGGCCGTGTCGCCGGAGCGCTCCCTGCTCGCCGGGCCCGCGCTGGTCATCCCGCAGGACTTCCCCTTCGTCACCGCCCGCTCGATCGACATCAGCGCGGCTCCCGACGTCACCGAGACGGTGGCGGAACTGCGCACCCCCGCCGGGGACCACGCGGTCGCCCTCGCCCCGGGCGGGCGCTGGGCGCGCGCCTACGAACGCGACCACCTGCCCGAGGTCGAGGATGGACAGCTGCCGCTACGCCTGCGCGAGCGCGGCGTCTACCTGATCACCGGCGGGCTCGGCGGCATTGGCATGACCCTGGCTGACTACCTGGTCCGCACCTGCCGTGCCCGGCTGGTCCTCACCGGACTGGACGCGGTGCCGCCCACCGAGCCCGACGCCGCCCTGCCCGACGACGATCCGGGGCTCGCGGAACGGGCCGAGCGGATCCGCAAGCTGGAGGCGCTCGGCGGCGAGGTGCTCGCCGTGCGCTGTGACGCGGCCGACCGGGAACAGACGGCCGCCCTGTTCGAGGAGATCGACCGCCGCTTCGGCGGACTCGACGGAGTCGTCCACGCCGCCGGTGTCTTCGAGACCCGACGGGCCTTCCGCAGCCTGGCCGAGACCGGCCGGGAGGACTGCGCGCGACGGCTGCGCCCCAAGGTGCAGGGCACCCTGATGCTGGCCGAGTTCCTACGAGGCCGCCGACTGGACTTCGTCCTCATGCAGTCCTCCCTCTCCTCGCACCTGGGCGGCCTCGGCTTCTACGCCTACACCGCAGGCAACGCGTACATGGACGCGTTCGCCGAACGGCACCGAGGCGATGACATCCCGTGGATGACGGTCAACTGGGACGGCTGGATCTTCCGGGAACGCGACGACGACGCCCCCCAAGAGTCGGTGGTCTCACCGTCCTTCGCCTCCCCCGACTTCGGCGTCGTCGCCGAGATCGCGATTCGTCCCAGCGAAGGCGCCGAGATCTACGGCCGGTTGATGAACCTGACCACGCCCCATCAGGTCCTCGTCTCCACCGCCGACTTCGACGCCCGTATCGACCAGTGGGTACGCGGCACCGAGGACGTCCCCTCGACCGAGCCGGTCCCCGAGCCCGCCGATGTGGCCTGGGCCGACCCGGTCGCGGAGCAGGTGGCCCGGGCCTGGGCCGACCTCCTGGGCGCCAACGACCTGCATCCGGACTCCAACTTCTTCGCGCTCGGCGGCGACTCGCTGCTCGGCGTCTCGCTCGCCCATCGGCTCAGCCAGGAGTTCGACACGGTGCTCAGCGCCATCACCCTGTTCGAGAACCCCACCATCACGCAGATGGCGAAGGAGATCACCCGAGCCACCGTGCACGGCCAGGACCACGAGGGGGAAGCATGACCGACCACGCCGTACGACCGGCCACGCGGACCGACGAGTCCGGCCCACTCCACCACGCGCCGGCCAGGTTCTCCGTCACCAAGCTCTTCGACGACCTGCCCTGCACCCACCGCTCCTGGGCGCACGACGGCAAGTGCGCCTTCCTGCACGGCTACGAGCGGAGCTTCGAGATCGAGTTCGGGTGCAGCGAACTCGAAGCGAAGACCGGTTTCGTGGTCGACTTCGGCGATCTGAAGGAGGTCCGGGCGCTGCTCCAGGAGCAGTTCGACCACACGACCCTGATCGCCGTCGACGATCCCCAGCGGGACTTGTTCGAGGAGCTCAGGCGCTCCGGGGTCATCGACCTTCGGATCATGGACCACACCGGCATGGAGGGAGCCGCCGAGTGGGTGCATGAGCGCGTCGACCGCCTGGTCCGCGAACGCACCTCCGGCCGGGTACGGGTGCTGCGCGTCGTCGCCCGCGAATCACGGAAGAACGCGGTGGTCTTCCGGGCCCCGGACGCCCTGGGGCCGATGTGAGCGGCCAGGACCGCCCCTTCAGCGACACGGCCGCGGCGGGCTCACTGATCACGGCGGTCGTGCCACGGCCGGGCGGTACCCCCTGGCTGCTGCTGCCCGGATGGCAGCAGTCCGCCGCGCACTGGACACCGGTCGCCCGCTGGCTGACGGGCTCGCGGATCACGCTCCTCGCCGCCGACCTGGCCGGTGCCGCGGCCGACTGCGCCGCCCCGCGCGGCACCGTGGCGCGCACCGAGGAACTCTTGGACCGTCTGCTCGGCGAACCGGTGACCGCCGAGGCGGCGATCGTGGTGGGTCATTCGGCCGGGGCTCCGCTGGCCACGCTCGTCGCCGCGGCCCTGCCCGGCGTCCGAGGCGTGATCATGGTCGAACCCGTCGCCTCCCACTTCGGCGCCACCGAGCCGCGCCCCGCCGTCCCGGGGCCGGCCGGTGCCCTTGGCGGGCCGCGCGGCCTGCGCGAGCAATACCCCATGGCGTCCGAGGCCACGCTCCGCAGCATCGACGCCGCGGCACGCAGGCTGCCGCACGGCACACCGGACCCCCCCAGGCGGACGCCGTCGGACGCCGACGCCGAACGGGCGGCGCTCGCGGGCCAGGCGCTGGCCGCGACCCGCGTACCCGTCCTGGTGCTGCGCGGCCAGGCGTCGGCGCTGCTCACCGCCGAGGACGCCCGTGCCCTCGCCGCCATGGCGCCCTCCGGGCGGTGCGTCACCCTCCCGGACACCGGCCACTCACCCCACATCGATCAGCCACGGGCCACCGCGGCGCGTCTGACCGCCTTCGCCGCCGAGGTGACGGACCACTCCCCGACCTACGCAGGAGCATCCCGTGAGTGATCACAAGGACGTAGTGGCCGCCCGGCTGGTGAGCAGCCGGGACACGGACGTGCGCACCCGGGGCACGGTCGACCTGGCCCGCATCGAGGACGCCGTCCGCGACATCCTCGTGGCGGTGGGAGAAGATCCCGACCGTCACGGGCTGAAGGAGACCCCTAGACGGGTGGCCCACGCCTACGCGGAGCTCTTCGCCGGGCTGCGCGTCGACCCGGCCGACGCGCTCGGCACCACCTTCGAGGAGGGCCACCAAGAGCTGATCATGGTGTGCGACATCGAGGTGCAGTCCTTCTGCGAGCACCATCTGCTGCCCTTCGTCGGCAAGGCCCACATCGGGTATGTGCCGGGACCGAGCGGCTGTGTCGCGGGGCTGTCCAAGCTCGCCAGGCTGGTGGAGATCTACGCCCGCCGGCCGCAGGTCCAGGAGCGGCTGACCTCGCAGATCGCCGACTGTCTGCACGCGGCGCTCGATGCCGCCGGGGTCATGGTGGTGATCGAGTGCGAACACACCTGCATGACGATGCGCGGGATACGCAAGGCCGGCGCCCGGACCATCACCTCGGCGGTCCGGGGCACGCTGCAGAGCGACCCCCGCACCCGTAACGAGGCCATGGAACTGCTGCGGCGCGGCGCGGCCTGACGGGGGAGTGCGATGCCCGCTCCACACCACGACGCGGCGGACCTGTCGGCCGCCACGACGCCCTGGGGACTGGTCGCCAGGGTCCTGCGCCCCGGGGCCGCACGCATGGTCGTGGCCATCGTCGCCCTGGGCGCGGCGGCGGTCGTCCACATGGTGCTGCCCTGGTTCCTCGCCCGGATCGTCGACGAGGGGCTGGTCGCCGGAGACCGGGGCGCCCTGCTCTCCTGGTCGCTCGGCATGTTCGCGGTCTCCCTGATCAATCCGCTCGCCTACGTCATCGGCTACCGGCAGATGGCGCTGGCCGAGGCCGAGGCCCAGCGGCGCACCGCCGACCGGCTGACCGAACGGCTCGGCGAGCGGGCCGGCCGGGAGGGGCGGCGGGTCCCGGCCGGCGACATGGTCAATCTGGTCACCGGGGACAACCAGGCCACCGCGTCGATGTACTCCACGGTCGGACACGGCGCGATGAACCTGATCGCGTTCGTGCTCGGCACGGTCCTCGTCTGGCGCATCCACCCGTGGCTCGGCGTCACCATCGGCCTGGGCGTGGTCGCCACGACGCTGATCGCCGGACCGCTGCTGGGCCGGCTGCAGCGACTGCAGCGGAACTACCGCGACGAGCTGGCCGACCTCACCGGCCAGGCCGCCGACGTGACGGCCGGGCTGCGGGTCCTGCGCGGGATCGGCGGCGAGGAGCGGTTCCTTCAGCGCTACCGCCGGCAGTCACGGCGGCTGCGGGACTCCGCCTACCGGGTCACCGACCCCAGCTCCTGGGTGCAGGCCCTGCAACAGGCGGTGCCGCTCGGCTATCTCGCCGCGGTCACCTGGCTCGGCGCCCGACTGGCGCTGTCCGGTGCCATCAGCGTCGGTGAGCTCAGCGCCGCCTTCGGCTACGCCACGGGGCTGATCATGTACTCCGGTTCCCTCCTGGGCAACGCGCACGCGATAGTCGCCGCACACGTCGGCGCCGGCCGGCTCGTGGCGGCGCTCGCCGTCGCGGACGGCGCCCCAGGGGAGAGCGGGGAGCCGACCCCGTACGGCGATCTGCGCGACGCCCGGACGGGGCTGGTGGTCCCGGCGGGGAAACTCACCGTCGTCGTGGCCGACCGGACCGCGCAGGCCGCCGCGGCGCTGGAGCGGCTGGCCGGCTACGGCGGCCCGGACGCCGGCGTCACCTGGGACGGGCGGCCGCTGAGCGGGATCGAGGCGGAGGCGATGCGCCGGCAGGCGATGCTGGTCGCCGACGACGACTACCTGTTCGCCGGCCCGCTTCGCGACGTGCTCAACGCCCCCGACGACGAGACGGCCCTCGCCGCCCTCGACACCGCCTCCGCCGACGACGTCCTGGCCCAGCTCGGCGGCACCCTGGAGGGCGCGGTCGCCGACCGGGGCCGCAACCTCTCCGGCGGCCAGCGCCAACGGCTCACGCTGGCCCGGGCGATCGCCGCCCGCCCCCCGGTCCTGCTGGCCGTGGAGCCCACCTCGGCCGTCGACGCCACCACGGAGTCGCGGATCGCCGAGCGCCTCGCGGCGGCGCGGCGGCACAGCACCACCGTCGTGGTCAGCTCGTCACCGCTCTGGCTGGCCAGGGCCGATCACGTGGTGCGGCTCACGGACGACGAGCACACCGGCGGCGACGGGCACGCGAACGCGGCCGCGCGGTCCGGCGGGCTCGTCGCCACCCGTACGAGGAAGGGAGCACCGTGAGCGCCACGGAGTCGTTCCGGTTGCCCGTCGCGGAACCGCGCGACGTCCGCCGTACCGTCTACCGGCTGCTCGGGCACGAGAAGGGCACGGTCGTGGCGGTCGGCCTGCTGTATCTGGCCGCCGCCGGGGCGGGCGCCGCCCTGCCCGTGATGCTCGGCGGCGTCGTCGACGGCATCCGGGACGACTGGGACGCCACCCGGGTCGACGCCGTCTGCGCGGCGCTGTTCGGCTGTGTCGTGGCACAGATGACGCTGACCCGACTCGGCCGGCGTCTCGGCCACCGCTTCGGCGACCGCTCCTCCGCCCGCATCAGGGAGCAGGCCCTCGAACGTGTCCTGCGGCTGCCCCTGCGCACCGTCGAGCGCGCGGGGACCGGCGATCTGTCCACACGGACCACCGGTGACGTCGACACCGTCGCCGGTCTGCTGCGCTCCACCGGGCCCGAGGTGTTGGCGGCCGTCATCGAGGTGCTGGTCGTCGTCACCGCGGCGTTCTTCGTCGACCCGCTTCTCGCGCTCATGCTCGCCGTCGTACTGCCACCGCTGCTGCTGGCCGCGCGGGCGTACGTACGACAGGCGCGCCCGGCCTTCCTCGCGGAACGCGCGGCGCTCGGCGACCTCACCGAGGCCCTCACCGCATCGGCTGTCGGCGCGCGCACGGTCGCCGCCCACGGGCTGCGGGACCGGCGCACGGCCGTCGGACACCGACTGGCGGACGACCGGTACCGGCAGCAGCGGCGCGTCATCCGGATGCAGAGCTGGTTCCTGCCCACCCTCGACCTCGCCTACGCCCTTCCGGTGTCCATGATCCTCTGTGCGGGAGGACTCGTGGCGCTCGGCGGCGGGGCCAGTGCGGGGGCGGTCGTCGCCTGCGCGATGCTCGCCTACCGGCTCTCCGGGCCGCTGGACCGGATCATGTACTCGCTCACCGAGTTCCAGGAGGCCGCCGCCGCGCTGGCCCGCGTGGAGGGCATCGGCGCGGTCGAGCCCGAGCGGCGCACGGCACGGACGGAGGGCAGTGATGTCGCCCTGCGCCAGGTCACGTTCGGCTACGACGACGCGCCCGACATCCTCCATGGGCTCGACCTGTACGTCCGGCCCGGCGAACGTCTCGCCGTCGTCGGACCGTCCGGGGCCGGCAAGTCGACCGTGGCCTGGCTCATCGCGGGCGTCGAGCGGCCCCGAGGCGGAACCGCGTCGATCGGGGACGTGCCGAGCGCGGACATCGCACTGGAGGACCTGCGCCGCACGGTCGTCCTGGTGACCCAGGAGCACCACGTGTTCGCCGCCAGCCTGCGCGACAACCTCGCGCTCGCCCGGGAGGAGGCCGACGACGCGGCCTTGCGGGACGTACTCGACCGCGTGGGCGCCACGTGGTTGGAGGACCTCGCCGACGGCCTCGACACCGTGCTCGGAGAGAACAACCACTCCCTCACCCTCGCTCAGACCCAGCAACTGGCGCTGGCCAGAGTGCTCCTCGCCGACCCCGACGTGGTGATCCTCGACGAGGCGACCGTAGGGCTCGACACCCGTTCCGCCGGTGAGGCGGAGGCCGCCCTGGCCGGGGCCCTGGCCGGCCGGACCCTCATCACCATCACCCACCAGTTGCAGGCGGCCGAGGGAGCCGACCGCGTCGCGGTGGTCGAGAAGGGCCGCGTCACCGAACTGGGCACCCACACCGAACTCGTCGAGTCCCGGGGCACCTACGCGGAGCTGTGGGAGGCGTGGAGCGGTGGCCGTGTCTGACGACGACAGGAGTGTGCGCATGGACATCATTCGTTCCGGCCCGGTGGGCTGGGCACAGCACTGGTACTGGCTGCTGGACAGCGAACCGGTACGGGGCGACAGGCCGTTGGACGCCTACGCCAAGCGCATCGCCGTTCCCGCGGGGGTGACGGTCGACGAGGTACGGCACGCGTTGCGGACACTGCTGGAGAGATACGAGGCACTGCGCACCACCTACGACAGCGACGCCTCCGGCGCGCCGCGCCAGCTCGTGCACGCGGAGTGCGAGCCGCAGCTGATCGTCGTGCCCTCGGACGGCACCGGGGACGACGCCTCGCTGGAGCGATCCGTCCCCACGACCGGGGTGTTCGAGCGCTCCTCCTGCTTCGCCGTCGTCGGCGTGGCGCAGGAACGGGTGACGGACCTGCTCGTGGTGTTCCGGCAGATCTCCGTCGACGGGGTCGCGATCGAGAAGGTACGCGACGAACTGGAGCTGCTCCTGCGGGAACCGGGCACGCCGTTGCCGGCGGGCGGGCCGGGGCCGCATCCGCTGGACCATGCCGAGTGGGAGAACGCGGCGGAGCAGCGGAAGGCCAGCCGGCGGGCGCTCGCCTACTGGCAGCAGCAGTTGAGGCGCGGCCCGCACACCTCGATCCCCTTCTCCTGGCCGGCGCCCGAGGGGTCCGTCAGCTACGAGACGACGGTGGTCTCCCGGCGCGGCGCCGAACTGTGCGCCCGCATCGCGCAGACCTGCCAGGTGACCGAGCCGACCGTCGTGCAGGGCGTGCTCTCGCTGCTCGTGGCGGGATGGACCGAGCACGACGTGTGCGTGCTGCTCTCGGTGTTCGCGAACCGGTGGGACGAGGAGACCCAGGAGAGCGTGTGCCGCCTGGCCGGGGGCGGCCGGATCGTCTTCGGCCTGCCCCGCGACCTGACGGTTCGCAAGACCCTGCGCACCTGCCATCTCTCCTTGATGGAGATGTACATGAACGCCAGGTACCACGTGGGGGACCTGGTGATGAGCGAGTCCCGCGAGGCACTGCGGCAGGGCGCCAAGGTCGAACCCGGCATCATCTTCGAGTACCACTACGCCAACCAGGAGCCGCTGTTCGCCGACCGGTCGGCCGAGCCGGAGCGCATCACGCAGACGAGGATGGACTGGCGTGTGGCCGGCATGCTCGTGGACGCGTCCTTGTCGGACCGAGGGCTGGAGATCGCGGTCAAGGCACCCTCGGAAGTACTGCCCGAGAGCGCCGGAGTGCCCTGGGTGGAGACCTTCCTCGGGCTGCTGGAACGGATCGCCGGGAACCCCGACGCCCGGGTGGGTGAACTCGTGGCCGGTGTACGGCTCGACGCCCCGTGGAAGCAGCGTGGATGGGTGTCGCTGGACAACGCCTGGGTCCACCTCGACAAGATCGCGGCGCTGCTGACCGAACACCCCGGCATCGCCGACGCCGAGGTGTTCACCGCCCCACGGGAGGACACCACCGAGCTCGTCGCACGGGTCGTGGCGAAGAGCCCGGACCTGACCGAGCAGGACATCGCGGAGTACCTGCGGGACATGGCCACCGATTTCCCCTCAATCGTCCAGCCGCACCGCTATGTCGTCGAGCACACCGGAACCACCGCGGCCCCGGCCCCCGGGGAGAACACCGACAGCGCGGCGGAGAAGGCGCTGAAAGAGGCCTTCGAGGCCGTATACCCCGAGGTCGAACTCAAGACGTCCCGGACGTATGCGGAGAACGGCGGCGAATTCCTGCGCATACCGTCCGTCATGGCCGAAGTGCGGAAGCGCGGATACTCCGGGCTCCGGCACGCCGACTTCGTCGGTACGGCACCGCTGCGCCGTCTGGCGCTCAAGATGACAAGGGCAGCGGCATGATCGTCTCCACCACCGCATTCCTGAGAAGGAACAACGGCCACGCGATTCTCCCCGAGAGCAGGCCGTACGCGTTCAATCACCGGAACCCGGCGGATTCCGCGAATTCTGTGGATCCCCCGGAACCGCTCGCCGCGATATTCGCCCTCGGATTCGCGGGCCAGGCCCGGGCGGCGGTGGAGCTCGCGGAGGAGCGGGCGGGCGAACTCCTGGACTCGGGGCCCGGATACACCGATGCCGCCCGCCACCTCGTACGGGCCGGGGCGTTCTGGCTGGGTGTCGCGGGAGACGCCGGGAAGGCGGCCGATCGCCTTCAGGATCTGCTGGAGGCACGGCGCCGCGACGCCATCGACGACCATGAGGTGTTCGAACTCCGAAGCGACATCGCGTATTGGCGAGGTGAGTCCGGTGACACGGGCGGTGCGCTGGAGTCGTTCGAGCGGCTGTCGGCCGACGCGGTCGCGATGTCGGGCCGGGAGGGGTCGCACGCGCTGTCGGCCCGGAACAACGAAGCGTACTGGCGCGGGGTCAACGGCGACGTCAAGCGGGCCCTGGACGACTACCGCGGGCTCGTGGCGGACTGCGAGCGCGTTCTCGGCGCCGACGACCGGGACACGCTGATGATCCGCAACAACCTCGCGTACTGGCGTGGGGAGTCCGGTGACGCGGGCGGTGCGCTGGAGTCGTTCGAGCAGTTGCTGGCGGATGTGGTCGCAATGCTGGGCCGCGAGGATTTCTATACCTTGCAGGCCCGGAACAATGTGGCGTACTGGCGAGGGTTCAACGGCGACGTCCGAGGAGCCCTGGAGCAGTACCGGACCCTCCTGGAGGAGAGCGAGCGCACCCTCGGCGAGCGGGACTACCACACCTTGTCCACGCGGCTCCAACTCGGACTGTGGAGCGGGGTCGCGGGAGATCCCGACGGCGCGATCGAGGCGCTGAGCGGGCTGCTGCCCGACGTGGAGGACGAGTTGGGCGCCACCCATGAACTGGGCTTTGCGGTCCGCCACCAACTGGGCCGCTGGCACGGCGCCCGGGGGAAAATCCAGGACGCCGTCTCGATCCTCGCACCACTCGTGGCCGACCAGCGACGTGTCCTCGGCGACAACGACTACCGCACCCTGGCGTCCCAAGGTCTCCTGACCCGCTACACCAGATGAACCCGACCCACTGCCGGTCCCGGTACTACGCGAGCCCGTCCGGGGCCGGCAGAGCGTCGACGAGTCGGCGTTCCAGGGACGTCAGGAAGCTGACGAAGTCTGGCGAGGGGAGGACGGCGGTGTCCATCCTCAGGGAGAGGGCGAACTCGTCGCAGTCCTGGAAGGCTTTCAAGCAGAGCTCCCAGTCGTCCTGGTCCACCTCGGCTCTGTCGGAGTCATCGCCCTGCTCTGTTGGCGGGTGTTCACGAGAAGTGGCGGATCTGAGTCGCCGAGTGATCGCACGACATCGAGCTGTGGTCAAATCCGGTGATCTGCTCCGCCGGCTCAGCGAACGTGCTGCCGTAGACACGTGAGCACTTCGGCGAAGGCCCTGGTCCGGTCGGACTTGTGCGGGTTGGAACATCTGATCGCTGCGTACGACGGCGATGCCGTCTTTCGTGGTCATCTGCGGCTGGGAGATGGCTGGACGCGGCGGTGAAGCGGGACTTGGCTGATCGGCGAGGGCAAGGTGGTGGCCTGGCCGTTGTGGGACCTGCCGTCGGTACCGTTGCTGGCCACGTCCGGTCCGGGGCTTCAGTTGGCGATCGAAGCAGAAGCATCGGCCGGGGCTGGAATTCATGGTCTCCACCGGTCGGCTGCACGGATTCGAGTCCCTGGAGGAACGACGGCTGCTCCTGGCCCTCGACTTCGTGCGCGTACAGGACGTGCTGTCGCAGCCGTTCGAGCTGGGCTTCGAAACCGTTCACGGCCGCGAGCGACACATCCCCGACTACCTCGCGGTGATGCCCGACGGCGGCATCTGGCTGTTCGACGTACGCCCGGCTGATCTGATCGAGGAATCGGACGCGGTGAAGTTCGCGGCGGCCAGAGAGGCGGCCACGGTGTACGGCTGGCGCTACTCGGTGGTGGTCGGGTTGCGGCCGCACGTCCACGGCGTGCTGGACGCCCTGTCGTCCCAGAGACGCCCGATGAAGGATCCGCTGAAACTGCAGCCGGAGCTGATGGCGCCGGCCCGGCAGGGAGAGCCGCCGTTCGGCGCCTTGGTGAAGGCGACGCGCTGTGAACCACCCGGCCACGTGATCTCCCTTATG
>NZ_JBSFTY010000132.1:0-17000 GCF_053591515.1 Streptomyces sp. NPDC003011 | reverse complement strand
CGAGAAGTGGTCCTTCGACTCCCGGGTGCACACCGGCGACTGCTCCCGGTCGCGCACCCCGAGCCGCTCCAGTTGCGCGTGGGCCGTCGGTGACGGCCGCCCCCCTTCCCCTCTCCCACCTTCCTGCGGCCTCTTACGGCTTCGGCGTCGCGTGCGGTGCGCAGGTGACGTCGGCGCCGTCCAGCTTGCCGGTGAGCAGGTAGGTGTCCACCCGCTGGTTGATGCACGGGTTGACCAGGCTGGTCACGCCGTGCGAGCCCGCGTCCTTCTCGGTGATGAGGCGGGAGCCCTTGAAGCGCTTGTGCAGTTCGACGGCACCGCCGTAGGGGGTGGCCGCGTCCCGCTCGGACTGCACGATGAGCACGCCCGGCAGCCCCTTGCCGGTCCGGACGTCCACCGGCGTCTGCTGCTTGACCGGCCAGGTCGCGCAGGGCAGGTTCATCCAGGCGTTGGACCACGTCAGGAACGGATAGTCCTTGTGCAGCCGGGTGTTGTCGCGGTCCCACTTCTTCCAGCTGGTGGGCCACTTGGCGTCGGTGCACTCGACGGCCGTGTAGACGGCGTTGCCGTTCTCCGAGGCGATGTTTCCCGCGGTGTCCGACAGGTCGGGGGCGGCCGCGTCGACCAGCGCCTGGGTGTCGCCGGCGACGTACTCGCTGAACACGGTGGCGACCGGCACCCACGAGGAGTCGTAGTACGGGGCGCTCTGGAAGAAGCCGAGCAGCTCGGCCGGGCCGACGACCCCGCCGATGGGGTTCTTCTTCGCGGTGGCGCGCAACTCCAGCCACTCGGCCTGGACTTCGGCGCGGGTGTCGCCGAGGTGGAAGGTGGCGTCGTTGGCGGCGACCCAGTCCTGCCAGTCCTTCCAGCGCGTCTCGAAGGCGACGTCCTGGTCGAGGTTGGCCTCGTACCAGATCTTCTCCCGGGACGGGTTGACGACGCTGTCGACGACCATCCGGCGCACGTGGCCCGGGAACAGGGTGCCGTACACCGCGCCGAGGTAGGTGCCGTAGGAGACGCCGAGGAAGTTGAGCTTCTTCTCGCCGAGCGCGGCGCGGATCACGTCGAGGTCGCGCGCGGTGTTCGGGGTGGTCATGTGCGGCAGCATCTCGCCGCTGCGCTCGTAGCAGCCCTCGGCGTACTCGCGGGCGAGCTTGCGCTGGGCGCGCTTGTCGGCCTCGGAGTCCGGCACCGGGTCCATCTTGGGCGCCTTCACGAACTCCTGCGGGTCGGCGCAGGAGATGGGCGCCGACTTGCCGACGCCGCGCGGGTCGAAGCCCACGAAGTCGTACGCCTTGGCCGTGTTGGCCCACACGGGTGCCTTGGTGACGACCCGGCGCGGGAAGCGCAGGCCGGAGCCGCCCGGCCCGCCCGGGTTGTAGATGAGGGCGCCCTGGCGTTCCTCCTCGGTGCCGGTGTTGCCGATGCGGTCGACGGCGAGCTTGATCTGCTTGCCGTACGGCTTGGCGTAGTCGAGCGGCACCGTGACGTAGCCGCACTGGATCGGCTTCTCCAGGCCCCAGTCGGCCGGGCAGTCCTGCCAGTCGATCCCCGTCTTCGCGGCCTTGGCGGCGGCGATCGCCGCGCCGCGGGCCTCGCGGTCCTGGCCGCCGCGGGAGTCCGCCGTGGCGCTCGCCGTGGGCGCCGCCATGGCGCCGGCTATCAGCGTCGCGGTCACGAGCACTCCGGCGGAACCGAACGCTGCCGTCCGCCTCGTCGCTCTGTTGTCCCTCAAGGGAACCCTCCCGTACGTCGGTTGATGAGTACGGGGATCCTCTCGGCTGTGAGCTGCCTGAGAACAGGGGTGGTCGGCGTTCTTTGCCAATCCGATAAGCGGACCGGGGCGTTCGCTGGGCGGACGAGGATCCCGGCGTCAGCTGATCCCGGACTCCTGGCCGACAGACACCAGTGCCTCGTCCAGCAGCCGCCGCAGGAGCAGCGCGTCCGGGGCCACCGCGGTCACCAGGGCGGCGGGACCGGCGAGGGGGACCACCACGGCGCCTTCCCCCAGCACCCGTGCCGCCACCGGCCCGCCCGCGAACTCGGGCCGTACGACGACGACTTGGCCGACCGCCCGATGGCCCGCCAGAACGGCCGGCCCGTCCCAGCCCCCCGGCGCGCCGGGACCGCAGGCCAACTCCTGGTCGAGCACGGTCCGGCCCCCGACCCGCAGGACGAACCGGCTGTTGAGCCGCCCGGGCTCCTCCCCCGTCCGCCCGAGCACCTGCTCCTCACGCAGGACGAGCCGGGCCGTCGGACCGAGCTCGACGCGGGTGGTGACGGACAGGTCGCTGCCGCGCGCGGAGATCAACTGCTCGGGCAGCCAGTGCAGTTCGCCGCCGTCGGCGACGGTGAGCCGGACGTCGTAACGGGCCCCGCCCTTGGCCTGCCCGGGCAGGGCGATGGTGGCGGCGGCCGAGCCGACGCGCAGCCGGGCCCCGCTCCCGACAGCCGCTTCCACGGTGAAGTGGTCACCGCCCAGCGGTCCGCTCATCGCGCCGACGAGCATGACCCGCGCCTCGCTGCCGCTCCCCCGGGTCCGCCGCAGAGCCAGCGGCCCGTCACCCTCCAGGACGGGCAGGGACGTGCCGCCCCGGCCGTCGTCCCGCGCGACGATGCGTGCGGTGGCCCGTACTCCGGCCGTGGCCGCGGTCATGCCGTCCACGCGGCGCGGCGCGCCCGCACCCAGGCGGCGACGTCCCGCACACCCGGCTCGCCGCGGAGCGACTGGAAGACCACCGGCAGTTCGGCCCGCTGCGCCTTCGCGTCCGCCGCCATCCGTCCGAGGTCGGAGCCGACGTACGGCGCGAGGTCGGTCTTGTTGACGACGAGCAGGTCGGCGGTGGTGACACCGGGTCCGCCCTTGCGGGGGATGTCGTCCCCGCCGGCGACGTCGATCACGAAGATCTGCGCGTCGACGAGGCCCTTCGAGAAGGTCGCCGTGAGGTTGTCCCCGCCGGACTCCACGAGGATCAGATCCAGCGGCCCGACCTCGTCCTCCAGGTCCTCCACCGCTTCGAGGTTGGCGGAGATGTCGTCCCGGATCGCGGTGTGCGGGCAGGCGCCCGTCTCCACGGCGGTGATCCGCTCGGGCGGCAGCACGGCCTCCCGGAGCAGGAACTCGGCGTCCTCGCGCGTGTAGATGTCGTTGGTGACGACCGCGAGGGACAACTCGTCCCGCAGGACACGGCAGAGCGCGGCGACGGTGGCGGTCTTCCCCGAGCCGACGGGCCCTCCGAGCCCGATCCGCAGCGCCCGGCGTGAGCCGTCGGGACGGCGGGCGTCGGCACTGACGGCGGCGGGGCCGTGGTGGGAGTGGTCGAGATGCATGGGGTGGCTCCTTCTCCTTCTTCTTCCTTCTTCGGCGTCGGGCACAGTCAGCCCGTCCGGCGTTCGAGGACGAGGCCGTCAGGCGGACAGGGTCCGGGGGCGGAGCCCCCCCCCGGGGGGCGGGACGGGAAGAGGCGGCGGGGGCGGCGGGGGCGGCGGGGGCGGCGGGGCGAGAACCTACGATGCGAACAGCCGTACCGGCCAGGCCGCGTGCACCTCCGCGCCGATCTCCAGCAGCGGAGCGGACGTCGCCGGCAGCACATCGACCCCCTCGTCGACAGCCCGCCGCGCCGCCTCCACCGCCGAATCCGCGACCCGGTCCAGCTCCGGTGCCAGCCGCGCCAGCACCCCCGTCGCGTCGAACGGATCGAGGCTCAGCAGCCGCACCGTCGCACTCGCGGGCCCGCTGACACTCTCGTACACCGCACAGTGAGCGGCGTCCAGCGCGCCCAGCCCCGCCGCCCGCGCCGCGAGCCCGAGCACCACCGGCTGATGCGCGCCCTTGGGGAACTCCCGCGCCAGCGCGTCGAGTTCGCCGGACGGCCAGGTGGCCCGCGCGGCCCGCATCAGCTGCCGCCCCAGTTTTCGCGCGGCGATACGCAACGCGGGCGACGGGGTCCGCGCGTCGGCCGCCGCGTCCAGGTCCACGGGATCCACGCCGAGCACGGCCGCCGCGGCCAGCGCGGCGGCGGTCCGCCCCGCCGTGTGCAACCGCCCCCGGCAGAAGTCCTCCAGGCTCGCGGCCCCGGTGACCCGCCCGGACTTCACGGCCGCCTCGGCCCCGCCGGAGTGCGCGTGCCCGCCGGCGGGGAAGCGGCCGTCGGCCAGGACGAGAAGTGCTGTTCGTGACATCGGATCCGTGCCGTCAGAAGAGGAAGTACCGCTGGGCCATGGGCAGTTCGGCGGCCGGAGTCGCCTCGACGAGCTCCCCGTCGATGTGCACGGCGAAGCTGTCGGGGTCGACCCGGACGCGCGGCCGGGCGTCGTTCTCCCGCATGTCCGCCTTGGTCACGCCCCGCGTCGACTCGATGGCGACGAAGCGCTTGCCCAGGTGCAGCCGCTCCGGCAGTCCGTCCTCGATGGCGAGCGGCGCCACGAAGTTGAACGAGTTGGCGGCGGGGGCCCGTCCGATCGCCCCGAACATCGGGCGCGGCAGGACCGGCTGCGGGGTCGGGATGGAGGCGTTCGCGTCGCCCATCTGCGCGTACGCGATCTGCCCGCCCTTGATCACCAGGTGCGGCTTGACGCCGAAGAACGCGGGCTCCCACAGCACCAGGTCGGCGAGCTTGCCGGTTTCCACCGAGCCGATCTCGTGCGCGAGGCCCTGGGCGAGGGCGGGGTTGATCGTGTACTTGGCGACGTACCGCCGTACCCGGTGGTTGTCCGCGCGCCCGTCGCCCGGCAGGGCACCCCGGCGCCGCTTCATCACGTGCGCGGTCTGCCAGGTCCGCAGGACGACCTCGCCGACCCGCCCCATCGCCTGCGCGTCGGAGGAGATGATCGAGATGGCGCCCAGGTCGTGGAGGATGTCCTCCGCCCCGATGGTCGAGGGCCGGATGCGGGACTCGGCGAAGGCGAGGTCCTCCGGGACGGCCGGGTTGAGGTGGTGGCACACCATCAGCATGTCGAGGTGTTCCTCGGCGGTGTTGACGGTGTACGGCCGGGTCGGATTGGTGGAGCTCGGCAGCACGTGCGGCTCGGAGACCACGGTCATGATGTCGGGCGCGTGCCCGCCGCCGGCGCCCTCGGTGTGGTACGCGTGGATCCCGCGGCCCGCGATGGCGGCCAGGGTGTCCCCGACGAACCCGGCCTCGTTCAGCGTGTCCGTGTGGATCGCCACCTGGATGCCGGTCCGGTCGGCGACGGTCAGCGACGCGTCGATGACGGCCGGGGTGGAGCCCCAGTCCTCGTGCAGCTTCAGCCCGAGGGCGCCGCCCCGGATCTGGGACAGCATCGCCTCGTGGGAGACGGTGTTGCCCTTGCCGAGGAAGCCGATGTTGAGGGGGTACTGCTCCATCGCCTCCAGCATCCGGGCCAGGTGCCAGGGGCCGGGGGTGACGGTGGTCGCCTTCGACCCCTCGGCCGGTCCGGTGCCGCCGCCGACCAGCGTCGTGATGCCGGCGGAGAGCGCCTCGTCGGCGATCTGCGGGCAGATGAAGTGGACGTGCGCGTCGATGGCGCCGGCGGTGAGGATGCGTCCGTTGCCCGCGATGATCTCGGTCTCGGGACCGATGACCAGGTCGGGGTGGACCCCGTCCATGGTGTCGGGGTTGCCCGCCTTGCCGATGCCGGTGATCCGCCCGTCGCGCAGGCCGACGTCGGCCTTGACGATGCCCCAGTGGTCGACGATGACGACCCCGGTGATGACGGTGTCCGGGGTGCCGTCCGCGCGCGTGGCGCGGGACTGGCCCATGGACTCGCGGATGACCTTGCCCCCTCCGAACACGGCCTCGTCCCCGGCGAGCCCAGGTCCGCCGGAACGGTCCTCCTCGATCTCGATCAGCAGATCCGTGTCGGCGAGCCGGACACGGTCGCCGGTCGTCGGGCCGAACAGGTCGGCGTACGCGGCACGCGAGATCTCAGGCATCGAGGGCACCTCCGGTCTCCCCGCGCAGCCCGGGCACCACACGGGCGCCGGCCAGCGGGACGAGTTCGACGTCGACGGGGATCCCGGGCTCGAAGCGCACGGCGGTGCCGGCGGCGACGTTGAGCCGCTTGCCCCGTGCGGCGGCGCGGTCGAAGTCCAGACCGGGGTTGGCCTCGGCGAAGTGGTAGTGGGAGCCGACCTGGACGGGCCGGTCGGCGGCGTTCAGGACGGTCAGCCGGGTGACCGCACGGCCCTCGTTGCAGACGATCGGGTCGTCGGCGAACAGGAACTCTCCGGGAATCATGGCCGGCGCCCCCGTCAGACGATCGGGTCGTGGACGGTGACGAGCTTGGTGCCGTCCGGGAAGGTCGCCTCGACCTGGACGTCGTGGATCATCTCGGGGATGCCTTCCATGACGTCGTCCCGGGTGAGCAGCCGGCGCCCGGACGCCATGAGTTCGGCCACGGTACGGCCGTCCCGGGCGCCCTCGAGGATGTGCGACGTGATGAGGGCGACCGCCTCGGGGTGGTTCAGCTTGAGCCCGCGGGCCCGGCGCTTGTCGGCCACGTCGGCCGCCACGTGGATGAGCAGCCTCTCTTGCTCGTGCGGGGTCAGTTGCACGTCCCACCTCACAGTCCTCGCTCCGGACCGTGCGGGGTCCGGCTGCCGCGGCCCCCGGGGCAAAGTCCCTGGTGGCGTGGATCGGCAGGCTAGTGGGACCGGGTTTCAGTCACGTTAACCGAGCTGTGATCGACATCGGGGTCCGGCGGCGGGACCGACCTGCTCATCGACGCCTGCGGACCGTTCTGGAGGACCGAGCCCGGGACCGGGGCCGGAACCGGAGCCGGGACCGGGACCAGCAGCGGCTGCTGGGCGACGAACCGCTGGACGACGGCGCTCATGGTGCGCGCGACACGCTCGGCGGGCAGGCTCGCCACGTCGTCCACGAGCAGCTGCCCGTCGGCGCCCAGACTCGCGAGCACGGCGCGGGCGCCCGCCGCACGCATCGTCCCGGCGTCCGGGTACGCCTCGGCGGCCCGCTCCCGGGCCGCACCCACCACGGCGTGTCCCTCCCGCAGGGCGGCGGCCGGTTCCAGGGTGCGGAACGTCTCCGCCCGCGCCTGGCCGATCAGGCGGGGGAAGGCCGGCTCCGCGTCGACCGTCAGGGACACCTTCATGTTCATGGCGAGGGTCCGGCACAGAACCCTGCCGACCAGCAGGTCGAACGGCGGAGGCGGGCTCTGCCCCGCGGCCTCCAGGCCTGGCGGACCGACCTGAGCACCTCGCCGACGATGCCGCGCTCAGCCCCTCCCTGCTGCCGAAGCAGCGGTGGACGGCACCCGCCGAGAAGCCGGCCTCCTTCAGCACGCCCCGCTCACACGGCTGTTCGACCCGCAACGGCATCCGCGCCACGTCCACGCAGCCCCATGTCCACCCCGTCCGCTGCCGCCCGGCCGCCGCCGTCCTGGTCCCCGTGCTCGCGGCGCTCGCCCGGTGGGCCTTCGCCCGCCCGGCCGGCCGCCCGCACCGCCCCGCGCGACCTGCCGCTCGGTGTCGCCGGGCCCGCCTCGGCGGCGGCCCAGGTGGAGCAGCGGCTGGAGCGACGCGAGGGTGCGTTCGAGATCCACCGCTGCGCCACTGTGCCGCTGTGCCGACGCCGGACGGCCGCGCACCGCTCGATCGAGGACCGGACCGTATACGGCGCGATCGGCGTCACCGCGCAGGGGACCGAGCGGCTGACCGCGTCCGCCGCACGCCCGTTCGTCGCCCAGCAGCTCCGGCCGCTCCGGCACGACTGTGTGCCCCCGCCGTAGCGGACGGGGGCGCACGGTCTTTCCGTCTCCTCAGGAGGCTCCGGGGCCCCGGTGGCGCGCCGCGATGCCGAAGCGCTGCTGCTCGCGGGGAGCGGGGGCGGCGTCTCGCACCGAGGAGACCGCGCTGATCACCTGTTCCTCCGCGGACTCCTGGAGTTCCTCCAGCTGTTCGAGGTCGGCGGCGGAGACCAGGGCGACGAGGGGTTTGCCGTGCCGCGTCACGACCACGCGCTCACCGCCGTACACCACCCGGTTGATCAGGTCGGCGAGTTCAGCCCTGGCTTGCGTCACCGGAATCTCGTAGGCCATACCCCTAGCTTACGGCGGGTCTATCTGGTTCACCGTGGTCTGCGACGACATCAAAGTTCCAGGTCAGGGGCTCCCGTGCGCTCTCGTCTGTGAGAAATGTGTGAGACGAGGTGAGACGAAGAGCCATCTGGTCGCACTGAATCCTGGCAGCTCTCCGGTGCGGCGGAACGCCCGCTCCGACCGGCCCTGGGCAGAACTCCGGCCGGGCGGGTGCAGGTCACATGGTCACCAGGAGGACGGAGCTGACCTGCGGGTGACCACGGCAGGAAGCTGGCCGCCTTCGATCACCTCCCGCGGGAGCGACAGCCCGAAGTACTCACCGATGACCTTCAACACCCGGCGCTTCTCTTCGGCAGGTGCCAGTTCCTCGTCATCGCCCAGCAGGTCATCCATGTCGTCCTCCGGCGGAATGACTCCGGCTGCCTCCAGCGCCGTGCGCAGCAGGTCGGGCTGGGCTCCTGTGGGGTCATAGCCGAAGCCCAACTCGAAGTGCAGCTGCAGCTCACCGTCGGCGAGATAGGTGAAGAAGGAGGGGGGATCGTCGGGCCGCGGGTCGAAGATCAGGATCTCGCCGCCGCGGGACGTTGCCGGGTCCAGGGCCCAGCCTTCACTGCCCACGCACTCCACGATGAACGACCAGTCGCCGCTCTGGCCGAGGCGGCCGACGCAATAGATCTGCGTCAGGTCGACCATGCGGTGCGCTTCCTCGATGGTGAGGGCGGGCCCGATCTCGACGGGCTCATGGTCGGCCATGCGTTCGGCCAGCTGCTGAGGGCTGAGGCCGCGGGCGCAGGTGATGTACAGGTCGGTGGCGCTCGGGCTCGTGCCGCGCCAGGCATCAGCGATCCACGCGAGATCGTCAGGCACTGCGGTTCACTCCTTCCGTGCACAACTTGGGGCCGGTGGGGCACAGCACGGCCAGAGCCGGTGCTGTGCCCCACCAACGTCCAGGAGACTGTCATGGCTTGGGAACCGTGCAGGTCACGGTCGCCTTGGACGCGTCGCCGTGCGTGAACTGAGGGAAGTCCACCCAGTACGGGTCCTGGTCGAGCAGCCGATACTTGCCGGAGAAGCCCCCGCTGAACGCTCGCCCCATCGACGTGGAGTTGATCCACCCCGACATGGCCGAGCGGCCGCACACCTCCTTCCACGGAGGAGCAGCCACACGAATGTCGTCGTACAGATGCCATTCGCCCTGCTTGACCCGTGTGGCACAGGTCTGCACGCAGTCGTTGCCGGTGTCGACCTCGCTCATGCCGCTCACGCCGGCGGGCATGCCGCCGGAGTTGTAGGGGGAGGCGTAGGCGAACTCGTCACATGACGCCTTGTCGGTCGCACTGATCTCGGGGACGGCGGTGGCGTCCGGGTGCCATAGGTTGCCGCCCACCCATCAGGGCAGATCACCTTGCGGTTGTCGTCCGGGTTGCGCTTGTGCGCGTTCTTGTCCGCGGCAGGAAGGAAGAACAGCGGCTTGTTCGCTGCCTTGCTCCCGGGGTGGGTGGGCAGCACCAACAAGCCCGCCAGCTGATCGCTTACACCACGAAGCAACTGGCCAGGTTCCGTGCGCTGCTGACAGGCACGACACACATCCCCGAGCTCGACGAGGTCTCCGCGCAGCGCATCGGGCCGTGGCTGCAGCGTCGTGTGCCGGCGCTCGTCGTACTGCCACCGGGGGCACGGTAGGGCTCTCAGGTGGCTTGATCACCAGAATCCGATCCCACCATGACGTCAGGTACGTCCTGTACATTTCTTACAGACGTCAAGGAGGGGTGTCCATGACTCGACCGTCCGCCCGACCGCCCGCCCGTCACGCCCTGCCCGAGATCACCGAGCGCATCGGCTTCGGGCAGCACACGTCGATGGATCCGTACGCGAAGCTGCTGGAGGAACGGATCGTGTTCCTCGGGACGCCGATCGACGACGTCTCGGCGAACGACGTGATCGCCCAGTTCATGCACCTGGAGCACAAGGACCCGGACCGGGACCTCGCGCTGTACATCAACTCCCCCGGCGGCTCGTTCAGCGCGATGTCGGCGATCTACGACACGATGCGGTACGTCAGTTGTGACGTCGAGACGACGTGCCTGGGCCAGGCGGGCGCGTCCGCCGCGGTGCTGCTGGCGGCCGGCACGCCCGGCAAGCGGAACGTGCTGCCGGGCGCCCGGGTGGTGATCCGCCGGCCCGCGCCGCCGGAGCCGGTGCACGGGCAGGCGAGCGATCTGGTCATCCAGGCGGACGAGTGGACGCGCGTGCGCGCACGGCTGGAGGAGATGCTGGTACGGCACACCGGCCGCGCTCCGGAACAGGTGACCGCGGACATCGAGCGGGACAGGATCCTGGACGCCCAGGGAGCGCTCGACTACGGACTGGCGGACCGGATCATCCCGAACCGCGAGGCCCCGCACCCCGCACCCGGCGCGAGGTGAGCCACCGATGCTGCCCGATCTGCCGCCGCTGCCTGCCCTGACCCGCGCCGAGGGCGAGTTGATCGACCGTTACCTCGACGTGGTCGACCTGCTCGGCCGGATCAATCCGGCGCGGCCCGGGGACACCTACCGCGGACTGCGCGCCGCCCAGGCGCTGGTGAGCAAGGCGGCCGCGCTGCGGGACGCGCTGGCGCTGATGCACCGTCGGGGCGAGAGCGAACTGCACGCCGACACGCTGGCGCGTGCGCTGCGCGTGCTGGACGGGGAGCGCCGCGCGGCTCGGGTCACGGTGCCGCCGCGCCCGGACAGTTGACGCGTGCGCAGCCGCTCCGGCCGCCGCCGACCGCTTGACGAGGCGTCCGGAGCGCGGCTGAAACGGACCAATCGGCGTACCACCATTCGGCGTAGACGCGGCTCCTTTTTCTGGCCCGCACAGGTTGCGCAACACGCGTGGCCCGAGGGCGGAATGAGACATTCCGCCGCTGGTCCGGGCGTCCTCGGACCCCCGGACTGTCATTCGAACACGGGGGTGTCCACCCGAACGGCTGAGTGGTGAGTAACAACACAAACCCCCGGTTCCGTTGGGATATTCGGACATCCGTGAGCCAAGATCCCTGACTGACGACAAGACCCCGCCACAACGGCGGGGCGATCCGGGCGGACGCCGAGTCCTGCCGCCGCCCGGATGACCGGTCGACAGAAGTGGATCGGCAGGAGTGGAGGACCCAGGCACGACGGGTCGCCGGAACGGTCGTCTCCGCATGAGAGGCGCCGGACCGAGCAGCCCTTGGGGTGAAGCCGCAGCAGCGGCCGGGCATCTTCGCCAGCCCGAATCCGACAGGTCATCCTTCACAGGCGGCTGACGAAGGGTTGCGCATGACTGCGCTCAATCGTGTCCCGTCGCTGATGGTCCGGGCCGGTACGGCCTCGGCCTTCGCCATCGCCGCCGTGGGCGGCTCTGTCGTGGTCCCGGGTGTCGCCTCCGACGCCGCGGCCGCCACGCCGGCGACGAAGGCACTTCAGGTCGCGGCCTCCAAGAAGGGCTCCCCGTACAAGTACGGGGCCGTCGGGCCGAAGCGGTTCGACTGCTCGGGGCTGACGCTGTACTCGTTCAAGAAGGCGGGCAAGAAGCTGCCCCGCACCGCCGCCCAGCAGTACAACAAGACGCGCCACATCTCCTCCGCGAGCCGCAAGGCCGGAGACCTGGTGTTCTTCCACTCGGGCTCGAACGTGTACCACGTCGGCATCTACGCCGGGAAGGGAAAGATCTGGCACTCCCCGAAGACGGGGGACGTCGTGCGGCTGCAGAAGATCTGGACGAAGAGCGTCTGGTACGGCCGGGTCAAGTGACCCGCCCCGGGGGGCGCCGGCGACCTGGCCCGTCGTCGCCCCCCGGGGGCTCCCGGGGGCTCCCCGGCGCGTGACACGGGCCCGAATGGTTACTCGTTCACGTATGGCCGACCACCGTCCCTGCACCGCACGCAACGAGACACCCCTGCAGCGCGCCGACCGCAACTTCGGCGAACTGCTCCAGGAGCTGCGCGTCACCCAGACCGGCGTGCAGATCCTCTTCGCCTTCCTGCTGACGCTGGCCTTCACCCCGCGCTTCCCGTCCCTCGACACGGTCCAGCGCACCACGTACGTCGTCACGCTCCTGCTCGCGGTCCTCGCGGCGGCGCTGTTCACCGCGCCCGCCGCCCTGCACCGCTCGCTCTTCCAGAAGGGCGCCAAGCCGCGCATAGTCCAGGTGTCCTCGCGGCTCGCCACGGTCGGCATGCGGGTGCTGGTTCTCGCCTTCACCGGTTCGGTGCTGCTCGTCGTCGACGTGACGACCGGCCGGGCGGGCGGACTGGCCGCGGGCGCGGCCACCCTGCTCGTCTGCCTCGGACTGTGGGGACTGCTCCCCCGGCTGGTGCAGCGGGCCGGCCGGGCACAGGACGGCCACCGGACGACGACGGTCAGGGCGCCCCGGCCGATTCGAGGAGGAGTACCGCACCGAGAACTGTCAGCGCGCCGCCGGTGACCCCCTCCACCACCCGGGCGGCCCGCGGGGTGCGCAGCCACCGGCCGAGCCGGTCGACCAGCAGGGCCACGGCCGGGAACCACACCAGGGCGATGACGACCACGATCAGCGCCAGCACCAGCGTCCGCGGCAGCGCGGGAGCACTGGCGGGCACGAACTGCGGCAGCAGGCTCAGGAAGGTGATGGGCGCCTTCGGGTTGAGGGCGTTGGTGACGAACCCCTGACGCAGCGGACCGGTGGGGGACACGGGCTCGGCGGGCGGCATCCCGGTACGCGGGCGGCGCAGCGCCGACAGCGTGCGCAGGCCCAGGTACAGCACGTACCCGCCGCCCAGCAGTTGCAGCGCGCGGAACAGGGCCGGTACCGCGGCCAGCACCGCGGCGACGCCGGCCACCGCCAGGGCGGTGTGCAGGAGCAGCCCGCCCGCGATGCCGAGCGCACAGGCGACCCCGGCCCGGCGGGAGACCAGGGCGTTGCGTACGACGACGGTGAAGTCCGCGCCGGGCATGGCCACCATGCCAGCGGCGACCCCGGTGAAGGCGATGAGCTGTCCGTCCATGTGGCCAGCCTGCCGTGCGGGAGCCTTCAGCAGGTATTTAGGATCTCCTGGACCAGCCTTAAGCATTGCTTTGGCCGGGCATCGCTTTCATCAGGCAGTGCTCTCGTCAAACATCGCTCGTCAGGCAGCGCTCTCGTCAGGCATCGCTCGTCAGGCAGCGCTCTCGTCAGGCATCGCTTCCGCCTCGCCGCCCCTGGAGGATCCGGCATGTACGACCCCACCCGGCTCGCCGCGCTGGTCGCGGTCGCGGAGGCCGGGTCGATCACCCGGGCCGCCGAGCGTCTCGGCTACACGCCGCCCGCGCTCTCCCAGCAGCTGGCCAAGCTGGAGCGGGAGGCGGGTACCGCGCTGCTGGTCCGGCACCATCGCGGGGCGCGGCTGACGGGAGCGGGCGAGGTGCTGGTGGTGCGGGCCCGCCGGGTGCTGGACGAGCTGGAGCGGGCGCGGCACGAACTGGCACGGCTGACCGGTCTGTCGGGCGGCACACTGCGGCTCGGCACCTTCCAGACCGCGGGCATCCATCTGCTGCCGCCGGTGCTCAGCGCGTTCCGCCGGGCGTATCCGGACGTCGACCTGGTCGTGACGGACCACGAACCGTCGGCCGGGGTCGCCGCCGTGGCCGCCGGTGAGATCGACCTGGCGATGACGCACACCTACGAGCCGGGGGACCCGGTCGCGCTCCCCGCCTCCGTCAGCGCGGAGCCGATCCTCGTCGAGGAGCTGGTCCTGGTGTCCGCGCCGGGGCACGCCCTCACCAGCGGCAGCTCACGCCTTCCGCTGGCCGAGCTCGCGGGGCAGCCGCTGATCAGCATGGCGCCGGACCATCCGGGGCGGCGGGAGGTGGAGGCGGTACTGGCCCGGGCGGGGGCCACGCCGTCGGTGCTGGTCGCGACACCGGGGTACGTGCTGGTGTGCGCGCTGGCCAGTGCGGGGCTCGGGGTCGGGGTGGTACCGGAGATGGTGGCGCGGACGACGGCCACTCCGGTCGGGGTGCGTGCCCTGGAAGGGGGACGGTTGCGGCGTACGATCTCGGTCGCCCGTCGGACGGACGAGGCGGCGCCCGCCCCGGACGCCTTCCGGGCCCTGCTGCGCGGCGCGTTCGGCCGGGCCCAGCACGCCTGACCGCTACGGCTCCTGCTGCCCCGCCGCGGGCACCGGTTCGGCCTGGACGGTCCACGGGATCTCGATGGAGACGGTCTTGCCGCCCTCGCGGGTGGGGCGGACTCTCAGCTTGCCGCCGCACTCGGCGGTCAGCCAGCGGATGATCACCATGCCCCGCCCGTTGTCCTGCTGGACGGCGGCCGGCAGCCGTTTGGGGAATCGGGGGTGACTGTCGGTGACACCGATGCACAGGTGTTCGTCACGGTCGAGCTCGATGTCCACCGTGAAGGTGGGTGACTGCCCCAAGGTGTGCTGTACGGCGTTGGTGGTGAGTTCGGAGACGATGAGCCGGATGGTGTCGGCCATGTCGCTGTCCGCCGTCAGGCCCCACTCCACCAGGGTGGTGAGCACGTAGGCGCGGGCCGCGGAGACCGAGGCGGGATCGCTCGGCAGAGTGACGGATGCTTCCAGATGGTCTGCCATGGCGACGTCGTCCCTTTCCCACGGGACCGCAGCCCGACACGGAGCGGATGTGGAGTACGGTCCCGGACTGGTGCTTCATCGCCAGACTGCCATTACCGCGGCGGTCACGGGTGGCGATCCACCAAGATATGCATATATCTGTCGCTCGAAGCGGTGAACTCTACGACGGCCGACCCGCTTTGGGCGCCTCGGTTGGAGTAAGGAGTAGCCCATGCAGCACGGTCCCGCGGTCCGCCGCCGGAAACTGGGCGCCGAACTGCGTGCCCTGCGCACCGGTGCGGGGCTCACCAGTGGTGAGGCGGCCCGGATGGTGGGCTGGCACCAGTCGAAAGTCAGCCGCATCGAGACCGGGGCCAGCGGGGTGAAACCGGCCGATGTGCGGTTACTCCTCGATGTCTACGGAGTGCGCGACTCCCAACTGCGGGAGTTGCTGATGGTGTTGGCGGGGTCGGACGAGAGCGTCGGCCGGCATCACTGGTGGCACGCGTACCGCGGGGTGCTGCCGCCGACCTACCGGGACTTCATCAGCCTGGAGTCGCAGGCCGGCGCGATGCGCACCCTGGAGACCTCGGTGGTGCCCGGGTTGCTGCAGACGCCGGAGTACGCCCGTGCGGTGACCCGGGCGGCGGTGGACGGGCTGGACGAGGAGCGGGTGGACGCGCTGGTCGAGGTGCGGCTGGCCAGGCAGGACGTGCTGCGGTCGCAGCCGCCGCTGGAGCTGAGCGCCGTGCTGGACGAGGCGGTGCTGCGGCGCGAGGTCGGCGGTCCCGAGGTGATGACACGGCAGCTGGAGCGGCTGGTCGAGGCGGCACGGCTGCCCCAAGTGCGGTTGCAGGTCCTGCCGTTCACGGCCGGAGCGCACATCGGTGTCACCGGGCCTTTCGTTATCTTCTCATTTTCGAGCACTTCTGATCTGGATGTGGTCGTTCTCGACCACTTGACGAGTAGCCTCTATCTCGAACGGAAAGAAGACCTCCAGGCCTACACCGAGGCCTTCAACGCCCTTCAGTTCCACGCCCTTTCGCCCGAGGACTCATTGGATTACATCGCCGCAACAGGTGACGGCGCGTAAGGAGGCCCCATGTCAGCACTGCCTCGGCACGTAGCTTCCAGTACCGATCTGCACGACGTGCGGTGGCTGCGCAGCAGCTACAGCACGGGAGCGAACAACTGCGTCGAGACGGCGCGCCCCGGGCCCGGCCGCTGGGCCGGGCTGCTCGCCGTACGCGACTCCAAGGACCCGGCCGGGCCCGCGCTGCTCTTCTCCCCCGGGAGCTGGGCGGGGTTCACCGCCGCGTTCCACTCCTGATCAGTCCGCCCAGGGGCGACGCGCGGCCGTGTCACGCCGACTCATGGTCGCGTCTCGCCGATCACCCGTACAGCGCGTTCGATCTGTCCCTCGGTGAGGTCCGCGCGGGCGGTCAGCCTCAGCCGTGAGACACCGTCGGGTACGGAAGGAGGACGGAAACAGCCCACGGCCAGCCCGGCGGCACGGCAGTCGGCCGCCCAGCGCACCGCCGCCTCCGGGGACGGCGCGCGCACCGAGACGACCGCGGCGTCCGGGCGTACCGCGCCCAGGCCCGCGGCGCTCAGGCGCGCGTGGAGTTCGCCCGCCACCGCGCGCGCCCGCGCCGCCCGCTCCGGTTCGCGCCGCAGCAGCCGCAGGGCCGCGAGGGCACCGCCGGCCGCCGCGGGGGCGAGGCCGGTGTCGAAGATGAACGTCCGGGCCGTGTTGACCAGGTGGTCGATCACCCGGGCGGGGCCGAGGACGGCGCCGCCCTGGCTGCCGAGCGACTTGGACAGCGTGACCGTGACGACGACGTCGTCGGCGCCCGCGAGTCCGGCCGCGTGCGGGGCGCCGCGGCCGCCGTCGCCGATGACGCCGAGACCGTGGGCGTCGTCGACCACCAGCCCCGCGCCCCGCTGCCGGCACACCTCGGCGAGGGCGGCCAGCGGGGCCGCGTCTCCGTCCACCGAGAACACCGTGTCGGACACGACGACGGCCGGCCCTTCGTGCGTCCGCAGCGCCTTGCCCACGGCGTCCGGGTCCGCGTGCGCGACCACCTGGGTGGTGCCCCGGGCCAGGCGGCAGCCGTCGATCAGGGAGGCGTGGTTGCCCGCGTCGGAGACGATCAGCGAGCCGTGCGGGGCGAGGGCGGTGACCGCGGCCAGGTTCGCCGCGTAGCCCGAGGAGAAGACCAGGGCCGCCTCGAAGCCGCAGAAACCGGCCAGCTCCCGCTCCAGCTCGGCGTGGAGTTCGGTGGTGCCGGTGACGAGCCGGGAGCCGGTCGCGCCGCCGCCCCAGGCCCGGGCCAGCCCGGCCGTCCTCAAGGACTGGGCGCGTACCGGGACCCTGTTCCGGACCTAC
>NZ_JBSFTY010000131.1:0-17063 GCF_053591515.1 Streptomyces sp. NPDC003011 | reverse complement strand
GAACGGTGGGGCCCTTCGACATCGTGCCCGGTGAGGCACTGGCGGAGGATACGAGATTCGAACTCGTGAGGGGTTGCCCCCAACACGCTTTCCAACTGTCCGCATGGCCGTACGGGGGCGTCCGTGAGGGTTCGCGTGGCAGGTCAGAGGGGGTGCGCGTACGGCGGCGGACGGGGGCGGCCGTCGGTGCACTGGACAAAGACCAGGACAACGAACGGTGCGGGCCGAGGTAGCAGCTCAGATGCGAGAGACGACGCCAACGAACTCCTCGCCCTTGTGGTTGCCCACAATGAGGGCGAAGCCGTGGCCGGCCGCGCATGTGAGGTCGACCCGTACGTATCCGCCTCGGGTGCCAAGGGGACTGTCGTAGTCGTCCCTGTCAGGCTGGACGGTTACCGCCCCGTGGTCACCACCGGCGGCCGCCCGTTCGACCTCAGAGATTCCACAGGCGGGGCACATGAGCTTCCACTGAAGGTTCCACGAGCCGGGGGCACTGTCCGTGGGGACGAGGGTGTTGGCGTGGGACATTGGCATTGCGTCTCCATGAAGATGGGTCTCTAATGGCATCCGGAGGGTCACAGGACTTTTCCGTGAGCAATCACGATCTGCTCTGCAGTGAACCGCATTAGGGGAATTTCGCGGGCCAACTCCTCGTCATGAGCGAAGGGTGCATACTTTGGTAGTTCTCCTTCTTTGGCGTGCACCAAGGCGTTCCTGACTTTGTAAATCCTCTTTGCGATTGCGCCGCGCACCGCCTCTTCGTCATTCCCGCGAAGGCTCACTTTGCTTGCACCGGCAAAAGGGACGTCACTATTTGCATAGTGGTTGACCAGGTTGGCGTCGTAGGCATCTAGGTCGGCTACGAGGCGAGGGATGCTGACGAATCTATCGAGCACCAATTGCAGTGCCCGCTGTTCATTCACCCCGCCTTCGTCCTTGATTTGACCCTTTACTTTGGTGACGATCTTAACAATGGACTGGATATCCTTATTTCGGCGAGCAGAGAAAGATGGGTCGGTGATGCCCGAACGCACCTGTTTTATCAAATCCTCATTGAACACCTTCTCGAAAAAATGCTCAGCGATGTGATAGTAGGCCAGATATTCCAATAGTGGGATTTCTGCGGCGACGCCCATGAGGTAGTGGTGCACCAGGTCTGCGTCGTAGGTCTGCCTGGGTGCGTCGAGAGAACCGTTCTGACTCCTCCGTACCCGCTGGATAGCTTGCGGTCGAAACATTGCTTCCAGGCCGATTCGAGCTGCCGCATCCGTGTTGTAAGCGGCATGGAAAAGGAACGAATTGGCGAGTGTCTCAAAGTCCGCTCGGGATTTGGCAGCGGTGATTTGCAGCGTAGTGGCGCGAAGGCCCTCGGCGACGACGTCAAAAAGTGAGTCGCCTTCAACCGGGCGACGGCCCACTATAGTGCGATCGCTGCCTATTTGGCGTATCCGGTTCAGTATCATCCTGGCTCTCCCGGAAGTCAGGAGAACTGGATTCTGTGCAAACTTGCACAGTAGATAGGCGGCGAATTCTCGGGACGGTCTGCCGACCTTAAAAGTTACGGGATTGTCGCCCTGCCCCTCAAACGTCTTGTCTTCGAAAAATCTATCGAAAGCGCCGACCTGATCGAGTGAAACCAAGGAGAACTCTGCTTCATTTTCCCACTGGAACGAGCTTTCGGTCATCGATTTTGCGCCGTTAAGACGAGTCGTGATTTCGCTTATTTCGGTACTGCTTGCGCCATTGATTGTCTTGCCATCGGATAGCGAAATGGGCTCCCGCAGGGTGAAGTCACCGCTCACTGTTCCATCGCTGCGAAATACTCGCCGAAGTCCCTCTATGATGGAGGCTTCGTTTATGACTGGCTGTCCGCTCATGTCTGCCCTTCTGTGTGCTCGTGAAAGCGTTTTTCTTGATGCCCCTTCTGTAGAAGCATTCTGACCAGCGGGAAGCAGGCATGTGGGAAATTGAAGAAAGTCGAACATCAGTACGCATCTCGGAGGATGGTTTTGGATGCTCCTACTGGGTGACAGCACGTCCGTGGGAAGCTGGAGTGAGGCGCCACCGGGACGCCAGCGAGGTCGAGATAGGGGAGGCGACGTGCCGCAGGGCAGTCCGCGAGGTACGTACCTGGAGGTCTCGGAATCTCTCCGCGAGAAGATCGGCAAAGGTGAGATCACTGAGGCGCTGCCGTCTCAGTCGGCACTCGTGAGCGACTACAACGTGAGCCGCAGCACCATCGAGCGGGCCCTTGCCGCGCTCAGGGCCGAGGGTGTCATCGAGTCGGTACAGGGCGCCGGGTGGTTCGTGGCGGGGACCGGCGACCGCCGGCCGTTGGTCGAGAAGGTGACCGACCTGTTGCGCGCCGACGGGGTCAGGGTCGGCGACCGCTTCCCGACGGAGAAGGAGTTGTGCGAGCGGTTCGGGGCGTCGCGGACTGCCGTCCGTTCTGCCATCGCCCTGATGGAGGGCCAGGGGCTCATCGGCAAAGGTGCCGCGCGAGGGCGGGAAGTACGTGCGTTGCCGGTCGGACGGGGGACTCAGACGGCATGACGACGACCGAACGAACTGAGTTCGACGCTGACGCGGCGGGCGCCATCTTGCGCAAGGCGTGCGAGGTCGCGGACGTGGACCCGGACGGGATCGAGATGCTGCGGTTCGGCGACCATGCCGTGTTCCGTTTGGACGGCGGCCGTATCGTCTCCCGGGTCGGCCGCAGTCCCGATCGACTTCCCTCCGTACGCAGGGAAGTGGCCGTGGCGGGATGGCTCGCGTCCGAGGGATATCCGGCGGCACGACTCGTCACGACGGCCGAACAGCCGGTTGTTATTCAGGGCCACCCGGTGACGTTCTGGGAAGGTCTTTCCGATGGAGACACGTACGCGAGCACGGGAGAAATGGGCGTACTGCTGCGGCGGCTTCACGATTTGAAGCCGCCGCCCTTTTCGCTCCCGTCGCTTGAGCCTTTCGACAGAGTTACGCAGCGTTTGAAGCGTGCCGCCATTCCGGACGCTACCCGCGCTTTTCTCCAGTCCATGGCCGAAGATTTGGCGGCTGAGTACGGCCGCCTCCGTTTTGAGCTTCCGGCGGGTCATCTGCACGGGGACTTCAACGTGGGTAACGTCCTGCAAGACGCGGTCGGTCGTCCGAAGGTCATCGACCTGGACGGTTTCGTTACGGGCCCCCGGGAGTGGGACCTCATGCAGACTGCCATGTACTACGACAGCTTTGGCTGGCACACAGAAGCCGAGTACGCCGATTTTGTCGCTGGGTACGGGTTCGACGTGCGGGAATGGTCCGGGTACACAGTTCTGCGAAGCATCCGGGAACTTCTGATGGTCACGTGGCTTTCCCAGAATGCCAGCACCAATCCACGCGCATCCGAGGAAGTTGAGAAGCGGGTGCAAAGCCTACGCTCGGGTGGGTCTCGCCGGGACTGGGCGCCGTTCTAGAAACGTCATGCCTGTTGCCAGAGGCGGAAGCCACGGGCCTGTTCATCGAACGTGCGGAACTCCGTGGCTCGTCTCATCCCGCTCGTGACGCGTCCCTGGAATTCCCGCACGTACTGAATGCAGCGCGCAGACTTCAACCCCTCGCCGAGTTGCAGCGCGCTCAGCGCGATTTCGAATCCACGGCCGATCTCCCCTTGATTGATGTATGTCTCAGCCTGAACCATCGTCGCGAAGAAGTCGCTTCGGTTGTTCAGGCCGTCGCCGAAGATGGAGACCCCACCTCGCTGCGCAGCTTCGACGGAACGCCCCAGGTCGCGAAAGCAGTGGCCTATCTCGGCAGCAAGCTCCACTTCGTCGAAGTACGCGATGTACGGCGGGTCGCTGCCGGCCGTCCGCTGGTTAAGCCTGCGTTCGGCCTCCGCAAGGGCGAGGTCACAGCCACGCTCATCCCCGAGTCGAGCCAATGCCCGTGCCTCCATCGCGCGGAACTGTGCGGCCATCGTCGGCCCCAGTGCAGGACCGGGACCGGTGTACGCGGCACGGGCGAGCGTCGCAGCGTCCTGGTACCGCCCCAGGAATGTGGCCTGATGGCTCATGGCGGACAGGATGCTCCCGCCGAGAAGCCTGTCACCAGCCGCTTGCGTCATGCGTAGTGCCTGGATGAGGTACCGCTGAGCGATGCCGTGAAGGCCGCTGTCGTACGACATCCAACCGGCGAGTAGGAGCGCTTCCGCCACGGCTGAGTGCAGTTGCCTGCCCACGTCGTCGGAGTACTTCCCATCGAGCATCGGCCGGACATCCGTGTGCAGGTACTGAATCAGCGCCCGCCGGGCATGGCCACCGCCGAACTTGCCGTCGAGCATGCTGAACGCGTCGGCTGTCGAGCGCACCATGTCCACGTCCACCGCGCCGACCGCACGGTTGCCCGTCCGCGTCAGCTCTCCGTCCGGAGGGGCCACGATCCAGCGGAGAGACGCGGTGTTCCAAGCCGCAGAATCCGGCAGGGCCCGAACCAGTGTCTCAGCGTCGGCAAGGTCGGCACGCCAGAGGTCGGCCACGGTCTTGGCCGTGCTCTCCGGCCTGTCCGCGAAGTCAAGCCCCAACTCAGGCTGCACGGCGGACACTGCCGCGTCGCCCATCCCGATGTCATCGATCGTGAGGCGACGCCCCACCTTGCGCCCGATCGCGTCGGCAATGAACTGCGGCATGTTGCCGCGCGGGATGGAGCCCTTGAGCCACCTGGTCACGTACGTGTGGTCACAGGTGACGTCCTCGCCTGACTGAGCGGCAGCGGTGACCACCGCGCGAGCAAGGGACTTGTGGGAGAAGTCGGCCTCCTGCATGAGCGCGGCCAGTCCGGCGTTCCGGTCTGCCATCGAACCCCCAGAGAGCGGCCGTAGTACCAGCTTGACTCATCGTCACTCTACGCAGGTCAGGGCCACGGTGCAGAGGGTTTGCACGTCGGAGTGCACGAGTGCACCCCCAAGTACACGCTCCCGAAGTCCTCGCTATCTGGCGACAGTTGAACCACCACCGCACGAGAAGGCCGGCGGGTCCGAATCGAAAGCCACGGGTTGACGACGCGGAATCCATCTGCCAACGTGAGTGGTAGGTAATACACACCACGCAGTGATGCGGGGTGTGTACGCCGTCCGTGCAGCGCCCGGAGGGCCCTCGAAAGGGGTTCAAAGGAAGCGCCGGTTCCTTGAGAACTCAACAGAGTGTTGTGAGCTTGACGGGGCTTGACCCCGTCCCCCGCGACGGCCGGGTGATGACCGTCGGCGACCGCTTCCGGTGTCCCGTTGGGGCCCTGGTTGGTGGTCGTTCTGCTGGCACCGAGCAGTGCGAACAGGGTGCCCCGACAGTTCGAGGGTCGGGACCGGGCGGCCGTGGCGACGGCATCCGGTGAAGTCCTCGATCCCACTTCGACAGCCCCGGCAACCAGCCGCGAGGGCGCGGAATCAGATTCCGCCCGGGGCACTGGCCCGCCGTTTCCTGCGGTGTTGGCCCTGATGGCCGGTGCGGCGCGCTCCCGGACAAGGACAACGCGCCGCTTCCGGTCTCCCTATCCCGACGCATCAGAGGAGAGATCCACCATGCGTATGCGCATGTTCGTCGCCGGCCAGGAAGCGCACGGCGACTTCGAGTTCGCGGAACTGGCGCTCGGTATCGACGTCGACCTGTTCCGGGGCCCGCTGGAGTCCGAGACGGACGGTGAGCGGGCGGCACGTGAGGACGCGGCCCGTGACGTCCTCGCCGACCTGCGGGCGGACGCGGAGGCCGGTGACGAGATCGCCGGTTGGGACGCCCTGTACGCCGACGCGCTGACCCGCACGGTGCCGTTCCTGCGCGCCGTTCGCGTCCACCGGGCATGGGCGGGGGAAGCGGCATGAGCGAGACCCGCAAGCCTCTGACAAGGGTTCAGATCGGTGTGCTGACGGCCGCGTTCGTGCCCATGCTCGCCACGGGCGTGGTCGGCGGCATCGGCACCTACAGCAACATCGGTCACGCCTACGGCACGGGGACCGCGCTCGGTGCCCTCGGTGCCGGTGAGGGCGCGACGGCCGTTCTCGCCCTGGTCCTGTTGGGGCTGACCATGCTGGGCCAGTCCTCGCCGCGCGTCGTACGGATCGGGCTGTGGGCCCTGCCGGCCGCCGCCGCCGTCATGGGCGCGATGGCCGCGCCGGACCCGGGCCGTACGGTCGTCTACGCGCTGACTCCCATGGGCATGTCCGTCTCGGCGGAGGGCATGGCGTTCCTCGCCCGCCGGATCGTCGTCCACACCGACGGCCGCGACGCGGAGAACGAGCGACGCACCGCCGACATCGTGCAGGCCCTCGCCTACCACCGGGCGCGAGCCGCCCACCACCCGGTGAGCCGGGTGCGGAAGCGGTCCGATCGGGCGTCGTGGCGTCTGGCCCGCAAGGCCGGGGTCGGGGACGCGGCGCTCGGATCGAGGCTGCTGGACGTCCAGCGCGACCGGATCACCGACGGCGCGAACGCGGCCCTCGCCTCGATGTTCGGCACCACCACCCCGATCCCTGCCGCAGGTACGAATGCGGAGGAATCGACAGGAAGTAGTCGAGAAGGGTCTACCTCTGACCTGCCTGTATCGACCCCGGCCACGGTCGTACTGACGCGGCTTTCGGTCCCCGACCCGGCGCCGGTGGACCTCGGTAAGTCGGGCTTCGGTGTGAAGCCGATGCCCGCCGTCGGTCCGATCGTGAAGCCGGTCCCGATCGCCCCGGCGCCCGCTCGTTCGGTGCCGGCCGCGTCGACCGGGCCACGTCGGGCGACGGGCCGTGTCCCGGTCGCCGCGAAGTCGACCCGCACCCGCCGCACTCCCGATCAGCTCATGGCGGAAGCGCGCAAGGCGACGGCCGGTCTTCCGGACGCTCAGGTGACCGGGGAGGGCATCCGCCGGGCCCTGCGCACCTCGCCCGCGAACGCCCGCAAGCTGCGTGACGCCCTGCTCGCCGAGCGCGCTACCGGGGCGGTGACGCCGTGAGCACCTTCGCCGCGCTCTTACCGGCCGTGCCGCCCGTCATCGGGTGGGCGGTCCACGCCCGATGGCTGCACGGACGGCTGACCACGGCCCGCCGTGACCCGCTCACCGGGCTGTGGACGCGGGATGCGTTCACCCGGCGGGCCCGCCGCCTGCTGCGCGACCCGCGCGCCGTGGTCGTGCTGGCGGACGTCGACCACTTCAAGCAGATCAACGACACCCACGGCCACGCCGCCGGTGACGTGCTGCTCGCCACGGTCGCCGCTCGCCTCGCCCACGGCACTACCCCCGGCGGGGTGGCGGGGCGGCTCGGTGGGGACGAATTCGCCGCCGTCGTCGTCGACCGCGACGGCACGGCGGCCGACCGGTTGCACACGCTCGCCCGCGTCCTCGCCCGCCCGGTCGACACCGCTCCCGCAGTGCACACCACAGTGTCGCTGGGGTGGGTACGGGCCGCCGACCACCCGGGCGAGGACCTGTCCTCGCTGCTGCGCCGCGCTGATGAAGCCATGTACGCGGCCAAGCGGTCCGACCGGTCCGGGCCCCGCCGGGCCCGTCTCGGGCGCCTGCTCGGGTCGGTGGCCGGTCGCCGTCCCGGACGACGCGGCGCGGCATGAGCACGCTGCCCGTCTTCCGGTGGCACCTCGCCCCGGACGGCTACGCCACCCGCCGCCAACTCCGGGCCCGCGACCTGCGCCCCGGCGGTCAGGACGTCGCCGCCCAGCTCGAACGCCCCCGGCGGCGGGGCCGCCCGCCCCTGGTCGCCTACCTGTACCGCGTCGACCTCGCCAAACCGGTCCGGCCGATGACCCCGGGCCGGTGGCGGGCCCACGAAGCGATGATGCGCGCTCGCCGTACCTGCCCTGAGTGCGACCGGGATGCCGGATACGTCATTCCTCCCACGCTCGGATCGTGTGTGACCTGCGCCTATCCCGAGGAACAGCGCGCCGCCGCATGACAGCAATCGGATCATCGAACACTGCTCGAACAACCCTGAATCCCGCGCCGCTACCCGGAACGCCAATCCGCCCTGAATTTTCTTCAGGGTTACCGGTCAGTACCGGTTCTAGCGTTCAGCATCCCGTCGGGGTTCGGCCTCAGCCGACCAAAGCGATGACCGAACCCCGACTCTCCTCCCATGCCAGGAAGGACCCTTCAGTGAAGCACCCCGACGACGACAACGAACTGTTCAACCGACTGGAAGCCGAGATGACGGCCGACTCCGGGGCCGATGTGGTCGACCTCGATAAGGCCCGCGCCGCGCGTGAGTCGACCCCGACCGACCCGGCATCGGACGACCCGACCACCGCCGTCATGGTCGACCGGCCCACCCCGACCGCGACCGGTCCGGGCTACCTGGGTCGACTGGCCGCAGCGAAGCGCCGGGACGTGGTCCCGGTCTGGCTGCGGTCGACCGCCGAACTGCGCACCGCCGCCGCATGGGTGGGCCGCCATTACGCCCATTCGGTCGGGTATCACGCGCTGCGTTCCCCGATCTACGCCGCCCGCCTAACCCTGCAAGCCCCCGCGGGCGCCGCGAAGTTCGTGGGCGGCACGATGCGGTGGGCGGCCGACCGCGAGGGCGAACCGGTCCGCCTCGCCGCCGTGCGGCGCGAGGACGCGGCCGAGTACCTGAAGCTGTCGCGACAGCGTGACGGCCGCGTCCGGCTGCGGGTCCTGGTCAGCGTCCTCGCGATGTTCATCGGGCTGGGCGCCGCGCTCGCCATCTACGTCCTCGCCCCCGACTGGCTTCAGGCCCTGTCGGTCGGCGCGGTCGTGCTCGCGCTCGGCTACGCCGGCCGCAAGGCGGATGATCCGGTCATCCACCGGGCGGTGGAACTGCCCACGGCGTCCAAGCTCACATCGGACATCGTGCTACGGGCACTGGGTTCGCTGGGCATCCCCGCGATCAACCAGGCGCAGGGCAAGGGCCGGGACGGGTTCGAGTTCACCGCCCCCATCACCCGCGACGGCCCCGGTTGGCGTGCGGAGGGCAACCTCCCCTTCGGCGTCACGGTCACGGACATCATCGAGCGGCGCGAACGGCTCGCGTCCGGCCTGCGCCGCCCGCTGGGCTGCGTGTGGCCAGAGGCCGTACCGAACGAGCACACCGGGCACCTGGTGCTGTGGGTGGGCGATCAGGACATGTCCAAGGCCAAGAAGCCCACATGGCCGCTGCTCAAGTCCGGGTCGGTGGACCTGTTCAAGCCGGTCGCGTTCGGCACCGACCAGCGCGGACGCTGGGTCGAGATCACCCTCATGTACATCGCGGCCGTCATCGGCGCGATCCCCCGCATGGGCAAGACCTTCCTGCTCCGCCTGCTGCTGCTCATCGCCGCCCTGGACCCGCGCGCCGAGCTGCACACCTACGACCTCAAGGGCACCGGCGACCTGGACCCCGTCGGCAACGCCGTCTCCCACTGCCACCGCGCGGGGGATGAGGAGGAGGACATCGAGTACGCGGTGCGGGACCTGCGCGCGCTGCGCGAGGAACTGCGGCGCCGCGCGAAGATGATCCGCTCACTGCCCCGGGACATCTGCCCCGAGTCCAAGGTGACGTCGGAACTGGCGAACAAGAAGTCGCTGGGACTGCACCCGATCGTGGTCGGGGTGGATGAGTGCCAGGTCTGGTTCGAGCACGACAAGTACGGCAAGGAACTCGAAGAGATCTGCACCGACCTGGTCAAGCGCGGCCCGGCCACCGGGATCGTGCTGCTGCTCGCCACGCAGCGCCCGGACGCTAAGGCACTGCCCACCGGGATCAGCGCGAACGCGTCGGCCCGGTTCTGCCTGAAGGTCATGGGCCAGCTGGAGAACGACATGGTGCTGGGCACGTCCGCCTACAAGCGGGGCGTGCGCGCCACCATGTTCAGCTGGGGAGACAAGGGCATCCACTACTTCGTGGGTGAAGGCTCCGACGCCCGGATCGTCGGCTCGGTCTACGTGGACGCTCCGGCCGCCGAAGCCATCGGCGCCCGGGCCCGCAAGGCCCGCGAACTGGCCGGCACCCTGTCCGGCTACGCGCTCGGGGAAGAGCCGGAGCCGGACGCGTCCAGCGCGTACGACCTGCTGCGCGACATCCTCGCCATCGTCCCGGCCGACGAGCCCAAGGTGTGGTCCGAGACCGTCGTCGCCCGCCTCGCCGAACTGCGGCCCGAGGTCTACGAGGGTTGGGACCCCGAGGGTCTGGCCGCCGCACTCAAGCCGCACGGCGTCTCCACGATCCAGGTGGGCCGCCGGGTCAAGGGCAAGGTCGTCAACCGGCGCGGCATCGACCGCTCCCACATCGTCACGGCGATTGCGGAGCGTGACGGAAACCGGGACGTGGGCTGAGACTCCGGGGCCGCTAGCGCTAGCGGCACACCCCGCTAACGTTAGCGGCCCCGCTAGCGCCCCAAACCCGCCCTGATCAGGCCGCTAGCGGATAGCGGCCCACCTGCGGGAACCCTCGAAAACCGCCCCGGAGGGCCCCTGATGACCCCCATCCTCCTTGCTATCGCCTGTCTACTCGTCGTCACGCTCGGTTACGTCGGGCTGTGTGCGGCCTCGCCGTTCGGCGACTGCCGCAAGTGCCGTGGCATGGGCCACGCGCTCAAGCACGACCGCAAAGGCCGGTTGAAGCGCGGCAAGGACTGCCGCCGCTGCAAGGCGACTGGCAAGCGCATACGCGTCGGCCGCTGGCTCTACAACCGCTGGGCCCGCATCTACCGCGCGGGCACCAACACCCCCTGACCGGAAGGCTCCTCATGGTCCTGAACATCTCCGCCGTGCTGCTGTTCGGCGCCGCGTCCGCCCTCGCCGTCAAGACCAAGTCCGCCGGAGGCGGTTCGGCCATCGTCCTGTTCCTGTTCGGGTTCTTCGTCGCCGGGACCGGCGCGTACGAGCCCATCCACAACCTCGTGCAGGCGTCCGCCGACGCCCTGTCCGCCCTCGGAAAGTGAGAGGAGACCGACTCGTGAACGAACACCTCCCGACCCTGCGGCCGGACACGACGGCCGCTGCCGCGTACGACCCGGCATCGCTGGACCTGTACGCGCCCGCCCCGGCCGCCGTCGAACTCGCCGCCGAACGCGGCCCCGTGGTGTGGGTGCCCGACGCCTACGGGCGCATGGTCCCCATGCCCAAGCACCTCGCCCCGCCCTCGATGCCCATGCCGGAGCCGCGCGACCTCACCCCGCTGCCCCTCGTGGACCCGATCGCACAGCGCTTCCTCGGGGCCGGTCTCGGGGGCGGCGCCCTCGCGGCCGGCGTCGGCTACGGCATCGGCGAGGTCATCAACGCCGCCGCCGGGTTCACCTCTGGCGCCGCGATGTGGATCGCCCTCGCCGTCCTCGCCTGGCGCATGCCCGTGCGCGCCATCAGCGGCGGACGCAACGGGAGCACGGTCCACATCCGCAAGGCCGTGATCAAGCGCAGCACCTTCAACGGCTGACCAAGGGAGCACCGAACGTGGACATCGACCCGAACGAGATCGTCACCGTCGAACTGGCCTGGGACAACGACGGGTTGCCGACGACCTACAGCCGCGACATCACCCGCCGTCAGCTCGGCAACCTGCTCATGCAGGTCGACGACATGGCTGCCGAGACCGAGGAGAGTGCCGCGTGAACGGCCGCATCCTGCCCCGGCTCCGTCTCCAGGTCGCCCACTGGCCCCGCCGGGCCCTGGTACTGACGGACACGCCCCGCCCCGACTGTGGCGACTGCGAGGGCGACGGCGGATTCGAGTACCCCTACGGCGACTCCGAGGGCGAGTACGCCGGTACCGACTGGGAGCCCTGCGGCTGCTGGAACGAGAACCGCCGCTGGCCCCTGATGCCCCTGCCGCGTCGGCCCCGGTGGCTGCGCCGCCGCGACACAGGCCGCGACCCCTGGGGACCGGACGGCTACAGCAACGAACCGCCCTTCTGACCTGACGGGAGTCCTGTGCCTTACCGCGACAACGACCCCATCTCTGACCGACCGCTCAGCAACGCCCCGTTCGGCTACTCGCCGGAGTCCTTGCAGCGCGAGGCCCTGTACGCCGAACTCGACAACGCGGGCGTCGAACTGGGTGCCTACGACCGGCGGATCGTGGACTGGATCGCCGGATGGGACTACCCCACCGTGGCCACCATCGCGAGCCTCATCCGCCGCGCCGGCCGCACCCCGCAGTAACTACGCCCGAGGGCGGCGGCTCCCGGACAAAGGACAACCCGCCGCCCTCGGTCTCCGTATCCCGACGTTTCAGAACAGGAGACCTACAGCATGACCCAACTGCGCGTTTTCGGCGAGGGCCCCTCGGTCCCGGCCACCCTTTCGGGGCGAGCGTCCCGGCCGCCCCACGTCACCGCCACGGTGACGTCAGGGGAGGCGGTATGAGCGCGACGCCCGAACCCCTGCGCGTCGCCCTCGCCCTCGCGGCGGCCGGTGTCCCGGTCCTGCCCCTGCGGGCGGGCAAGGTGCCGTTCGGCAACTGCCGTTCCTGCAAGGGGAACGCGTGCGGCGGACGGCCCAACATGAAGGCGGCGGGCCCCTGCCGGTGCTCCGCGCCGTGCCACGCATGGGCCGCTGCGACCACCTACCCGCACGTCCTCACCTCACCCGTGTGGGCGCCGGTGTGGCGTGAGGCGGTGGCCGTTGCCTACCACCCCGGTGGTGCGGGGCTGACGGTGGTCGACCTGGACAACGCGGAGGCCGTCGCGTGGGCCCGTACGACCCTGCCCGCCACCCGCACGGTGCCGACGACGCGGGGCGAACACTGGCTCTACTTGGGCGCCATGCCGTCGTCCAACGCGGTCCGGCCGGGCGTCGATATCAAGTCCCTGACGCAGTACGCCCGTTGGCTCGGACCCGGAACCGGCCGTATGGCCGTTCTCCCGGCGGCCGTGCGCGCCCTGGTGGTGAAGGAAGACACCACCCCCGCCCCGGGGGAGGTGGCATCTTCCCTCACCGGCCGCACCCCGTGGGGCCGTTCGGTGGCCACCGGGTGCCGCCACACCGAGCGCTACGTCCGCACCGGCCTGGAACGCGGCCTCGCCCTCGTACGGGCCCGCACCGAATCCGGCGCCGGATCACAGGCGTTCGGCGTCGCCCGGTTCCTCGCCGCACAGCACACCGCCTGCCCCGGCCCGTGCGGACTCGCCGCGATCGGGGAAGAGATCGTGTCCGCCGCCGTCTCGGTGGGCGTCCCGGAGACCTACGCCCGCCGTGCCGTTGCCAACGGCCTTGAGACGGCTGTGGAGCGGGCGGCATGAACAAAGCATCCCGAACCCCTACGAACAGCCCTCAGGGCGCCGTACAGCGCCCGCTACGGCCGCACGTGGGCGAACCGAAGGTCGCCGCCCGTAAGGGCGTCCTTTCTGCCGTTGGTTCTGACCCGCAGACGGTCACCGTCACCGGCATCACCCCGGGTCTTCAGATCCAGTGCGAGGGCGTACCCGTCGCGGACTGGCTCTGTGCCTGCGGGCACCACGAACGCGCCCGGGGCCGTGCCGCCGTCATCAGGCTGACCGTCCGCGTCATCGTCGGCATCTGCCCCCACACCACCACCGCCGAAGGGAGGGCCGTCTCATGACTCCACAGCCTGTGGACAGCCCCGACCTGTGGGCCGGACTGCCCGCCCTGGAAGAACCGCACGGCGAGGACGACGCGGTACCGGACGTGTGGGAGGACCCCATTCCCCTCTCCGACCGCCGGGAGCGTCCTCCGTTCCCTGCTCACGTCCTCCCCGCCTGGTTGGGGGAGTTCGCGACGGCCGTCGCGGAAGAGACACAGACCCCTGTCGACCTCGCCGGATCAGTCGCTCTCGCCGTGCTCGCCACGGCGGCCGGCGGCCGGTCCGTGGTCCACGTACGCGGCAACTGGCGCGAGCCCACCAACCTCTACACCGTGGTGGCGCTCCCGCCCGCCAACCGCAAGTCTGCCGTCTTCGCGCTGCTGACCAACCCCCTCTATGAGGCGGAGAAACAGCTCAAGACCGTGATGAAGCCCGTGATCGTGGAAGCGGAGCTGACGGCGAGGTTGGCCAAGGAAGCGGCGGACAAGGCCGCCGCCAAGGCCGCGTCCGCCGACGGCGACAAGCGGGATGACATGGTGGCCACCGCCGTTGGCCTCGCGCAGACCGCCGACACGCTCACCGTCCCGGCCGAACCGGTCCTGTTGGCGGACGACTCGACACCCGAGACTGTCACCTCGCTCATGGCGGAACAGGGCGGGCGGCTGTCGGTGATGAGCGCTGAGGGCGGCATCTTCGACATCATCGCCGGCCGCTACTCCGGGGCCCCCAACATGGAAGTTTTCCTGAAGGGGCATGCCGGGGACCGGCTGAGGGTCAACCGGCAGACCCGCCGCGAGTACATCGACCACCCCGCGCTGACCATCGGCCTCGCCGTACAGCCGGGCGTGCTGAGGGACATCGGGAAGGTGAAGGGGTTCGAGGGCAGGGGGCTGCTGGCCCGCTTCCTGTACTCCCTGCCGGTGTCCACGGTCGGTGACCGTGAGATCATCACCGACCCGGTCCCCGAGGCGACGGCCGCCACCTACACCGCCCGGGTCATCGACCTCACCCTGTCCCTGGCAGAGTGGACCGACCCGGCCGTCATCCAGCTCAGCCCGGAAGCGGACGCGGCCCTGATCGCCTATCAGAAGCGCATCGAACCGCAGCTCAAGGCACGGGGCGGCAAGCTGGGCCATATCTCCAACTGGGCTGGAAAGCTTGCCGGGGCGACCGCCCGTATGGCCGCGCTGCTGCACCTCGCCGAACACGGCGGCAACGGCTACGCCCACCCGGTCACCGAAGACACCATGCGCGCGGCCATCGAGCTGGGGGAGTACTACACCGCCCATGCCCTCGCCGCGTTCGACGTCATGGGAGCCGACAACACGACCGCGCGCGCTCAAAGCGTTCTGGAAGCGCTGCGCATCCACCGGTGGACCGAGATCAGTAAGCGCGACCTGATGGTCAAGCTCTCCCGCTCGGAGTTCCCCACCGCTGCGGACCTGGACCCGACGCTGACCCTGCTGGAAGACCACGGTTACGTGCGGGCACAACCCATCGTCCGCACCGGAGGTCGCGGCCGGCCGCCCTCGCCGCGCTACCTGGTACACCCCCGGCTGACCGACCCGACCACCTGAGCCCGTCCACAGAAACCACAGAATCACAGAAATGCCCGCCGTGCGCCCCTGACCTGCGCAGACAGCCATGCCAGGGGCGCACGGCGCCCTGCCACAGAAACCCGCAGAGAAGCCACAGAAATAAGCCCGACCCGGCCGCGCCGGACCTGCCCCCTTATTTCTGTGGGACCTTCGGCGATTTCTGTGGCAGCGACCACCACGCAGTAACGCCGCAGGTCAGAGCCGCGATCCCAGGTTTCTGTGTATTTCGTGGTTTCTGTGGCGGCACTCCCCGTAAACCCCTGACCCGCCAAGGGAGCGAATCGTGAACCACCACGGAACCCCGGTGCCCACCGACGACGACCCCACGTTGGTTCTCCTCACGGTCGAAGAGGCCGCCCGCCGCCTCCGTATCGGCCGGACCACGTGCTACGGGCTCATCCGCTCCGGAGAGCTGGAGTCCGTACCCGTCGGCCGTCTCCGGCGAGTCCCTGCCGACGCGGTACCCGAGTACGTCACCCGCCTCCGTACCGCCCACCGCGCCGCTTGACGACGCCCGGGGCGGCGGCTCCCGGACAAGGACAACCCGCCGCCCCGGTCCCCATCCCGACACCAAGAAACAGGAGCCTGCCTGTGGCAGAGAAGAAGAAGGGCACCCGCCGCGCCAACGGCGAATCGGCCATCTACCTCGGGGCGGATGGTCGTTGGCACGCGCGCGTCCCGATGGGCTACAAGGACAACGGAGAGCCCTACCGCCGGCACCTCACGCGCAAGACGCGCGATGACCTGGTTGAGGAAGTCAAAAAGCTGGAGAAGCAGCGCGACGGGGGTTCGGCGCAACAGCCGGGCAAGGCATGGACGGTGGAGAAGTGGCTTCAGCACTGGGTCGAGAACATCGCCAAGCCGACCGTCAGCGAGAACACGTACGACGGGTACGAGGTCGCCGTTCGCGTGCACCTCGTGCCCGGTGTCGGCAAGCACCGCCTTGACCGTTTGCAGCCCGAACACCTGGAAAGCCTGTACCGCCGCATGCAGGCGAACGGGCAGCGTAAGGCCGGTACGGCTCACCAGGCTCACCGCACCGCCCGAACCGCACTGGGGGAGGCGGTACGGCGCGGTTACGCGGCGAAGAACGCCGCCGCGTTGGCGAAGCCGCCACGGATGGAAGAGGACGAATCAGAGGTAGAGCCCTACTCCGTTGAAGAGGTTCAGTGCCTGCTGCTCGAAGCCAACAAGCGCCGGAACAGCGCCCGTTGGATGCTGGCGCTGGCGCTCGGACTGCGGCAGGGCGAGACGCTCGGACTGCGCTGGTCTGACGTCGACCTGGACAACGAGTACCTCAAGCTGCGCCGGAACCGTCTGCGCCCCAGGTACGAGCACGGGTGTCCGGAAGCCTCACCGTGCGGCCGGAAGGCGGGATACTGCCCGGACAAGGTGCAGGTCCGGCGTGAGACCAAGAACACCAAGTCCCGAGCGGGCCGACGCGCCGTGCCCCTGCCGGGCCCGCTGGTCGCCATGCTCCGGGCACACGCCGAGACGCAAGAGCGCGAGCGCAAGGCGGCCGGCGACCTGTGGGCCGAGTCGGACTACGTGTTCACCAAGCCCCTGGGTGGCCCCTTGAGCCCGAACACGGACTATCACGACTGGAAGCGTCTGCTGGAAGACGCGGGGGTTCGGGACGGTCGGCTGCACGACGCCCGGCACACGGCCGCCACCGTGCTCATGCTGCTCGGTGTCCCGGCCCGGGTCATTGATCAGATCATGGGGTGGGAACCGGGCACCTCCGCAAGCATGCGGGCCCGGTACCTCCACGTGCCGGACGCCATGCTCAAGGATGTGGCCCGGAAGATCGCCGATGCCATCTGGGGAACCCCGGAGACACCCACTGTGGACAAAAACCAGGACAACGAGGGCTGAGAACCGTCGAAGGGCCCCACCGCGAACGGTGGGGCCCTTCGACATCGTGCCCGGTGAGGCACTGGCGGAGGATACGAGATTCGAACTCGTGAGGGG
>NZ_JBSFTY010000130.1:0-17387 GCF_053591515.1 Streptomyces sp. NPDC003011 | reverse complement strand
GGGGGGGCGGGGGGGGTGTGGGGGGCGGGGGGCGGGGGGCGGCCGGGGGCCGCGCTCCGCCGCCGGCCGCGGCCGGGGCCGGGGCCGTCCCGTCCTGCCGCCCGGCCGGCTCGGCATCCAGCTCTACAGCCTGCGCGACAAGGTCTCCACGCTGGGCTTCGCGCCCGTCTTCGCCGAACTGGCGAAGTACGGCTACGACGAGGTCGAGTTCGCCGGATACACCCAGGGCTCGGCGGGTCCGATCACCCTCGCCCAGCTCAGGCGGCTGGCACGGAACCACGACCTGAACCCGATCGGCAGCCACGTCGGCTACTACTCCAGCGACCCCAACGCCTACACCTTCGCCCAGAACCTCACCAAGGTCCTCGACGACGCCCAGGCCCTCGGCCTCAAGCACATCGGCACCGCCGCCGGCCCGTTCCGCTACGGCTCCACCGTCGACGCGTGGAAGCGGGCGGCCGAGGAGTTCAACACCTACGGCGCGGCCGCGAAGGCACGCGGCATGAAGTTCTACCAGCACAACCACTCCGAGGAGTTCTCCTTCGCCACCGACAACCCCAAGATCCGCCTCTACGACGTGCTGCTCGCGGAGACCGACCCCGACCTCGTCTACCTGGAGATGGACATCTACTGGGCGTACTCGGGCCAGTTCCGCTTCTCCAGACGGCCCGACGGCACCCCCGCGCCCTTCGAGCCCCTCGACTACGTGCTCAAGCAGCCCCACCGCTACCCGCTCTTCCACGTCAAGGACGGGGTGAGCGACCCGGCGAACCAGTACGGCTACCGCATGACCGACGTCGGCGACGGCGACATCGACTACCAGCGGTTCATCTCCGCCGTGACCCGGCTGCACGGCGAACGCCTGGCCCACCACTGGCAGGCGGAACACGACAACCCGGCCGAGTCCTTCACCTTCGCACGCCGTTCGAGCGCCCACCTGCACTCGTTGCGGGAGAAGTGCTGACAGCTGGCCGGCAGGCAGCCGAGGAGGCCCTCCCCGCCCCTGGGGAGGGCCTCCTCGCGCACGCGACGGGTCGGTCGGCGGGCTGAGGTTCCGGAGCCGTGAGGGCCCCGGGTGTCCGCCCCGGCTGCCGCGGCAACGGCGTCATCGCCGTCACCGCCGGCACTCCGTCGGCCGGCGCGTACGCGCCGGTGACCGAGCGAACGGTCAGGGTGCCGGCTTGCGGGAGCGGCCGAGGACGTCCCGCCCCCTCCCGCCGACACGGTGGACGGGGCGGTGCGCGGCGGCCACTCCACCGCAGGAACGGTTCGCGGCGCCGGATCGTGCCGGGTCGTGCGGTGCGACGGGGTCAGCCGTCATGTCACGCCGTCTCCTCGCCGAGCGGGTGCGGGTTGGGCTCGACACGCCGGGGCTTGGCCGGCCTGCCAGGTGCGTTCAGGAAGAGCGCCAGCACCGCGGAGGCCAGTCCCACGCAGCCCGCTATGACGAACGCGCCTTCGTAGCCCCAGACGCTGACCACGACCGCGCCCATACCGGAACCCACGAGCCCCGAGATCAGCTTCGAGCTGTAGACCATGCCGTAGTTGGAGGCGTTGTTGTTCTCCCCGAAGTAGTCCGCCGTCATGGCCGCGAACAGCGGGAAGATCGCGCCGCCGCCGAACCCGGAGACCATGGAGCAGAACAGGAAGAACGGCATGCTGCCCATCTGTCCGGAGATCAGCACGCCGAACTGGGCGGTGCCGAGCACGAGGCACACGATGACCAGCGTGTTGCGGCGCCCGAACTTGTCGGAGATCCAGCCGATCACCCCGCGCCCCGTGCCGTTGACGATCGCCTTCAGGGACATCGCCGTGGCCACGATCCCGCCCGCGAAGCCCATGTCCTTGCCGAACGGCACCTGGAAGGCGATGCCGAAGATGTTGATGCCGGCCGTGCACAGCAGACAGAACCACATCATCCACAGGACGGGCGTGCGGGCGGCCTCCCTCGGGGTGTACTGCTTGACCGCCGGCGGGTTCTTCTCCAGCGCCCGCCGGATCTTCGGGTCGTCCGTGAGCCGGAGCGGGTCGACGTGCGGCGGCCACCAGTTCTTCGGCGGGTCCTTGAAGAACCACCCCGCGAACGCCACGACGGAGCAGCAGATCAGGCCCACCATCACGAGGACGACCTCGTAGTTGCCCAGATCCATGTACGAGGTGAACAGGAACACGAAGGGCACCGAGCCGTAGGCGAAACCGCCGTTGACCATGCCGGTCTTGCCGCCCTTGCGCTCCGGATACCACTTGCCGACCATGTTCACGCAGGTCGCGTAGACGAGACCGGCGCCGATGCCGCTGAACATGCCGAAACCGATGTAGGCGACGATCACGTGCGGCGCGAACGCCAGCGAGAGGTAACCGCAGACGGTGCCCACCGCGCCGAGCATCATCGCGTACCGCGCGGGAAGCCTGCCGCTCTCCCGCAGTTGCCCGGCGGGGAAGGCGACGGCGGCCTGGAAGAACACCCAGACGCCCATCAGCCAGAAGATGTGCCCGCTGTCCCACAGGTGGGCCTCGTGCAGGGTGTCCTCGGCGGAGGTGAACGCGTACTCCGAGGAACTGATGCCCATCATGCCGATCCACGGGAAGAGCACCATGGTCCACCGTGGCCGGCCCATGATGTCCCGGTCGGTCTCGCCGATCCGGAACACCCGGCCGTGGTTGTTCGTCACCTCCCTGTAGGGAACGGACGTCGAGAAGTCGGTGGTTGTCATGTGTCGCACCCCTTGCGTCGAAAGCTCTGGCCAGCGCCCCCTGTCCAAATGCCTTTCGTGTGCGCACGGGTCCCGGGGGCGGCCGACGCGCACCGTCGGCCGCCCCCGCGTCCACTCACCTCATGAGCCGCCCCCCAACAGGCCCGCCGCCCGCGCCCAGCGGTACTTCGCGCCGAGCACCGCCACCGGCTTCTCCGTCGTGTACGGGTACGCCACGACTCCGCGCTCGTAGAGGTACTGGCAGGCCTCCTCGACCTCGACGTCCCCCGCGAGCGACGCCACCACGGGCTTGTCGATGCCGCGCTCCCGGAACTCGGCCACCACGCGCGCGGTGAGCTCAGCGAAGACCATCGGGGGAGTGACGATGGTGTGCCAGTAGCCGAGGACGAGCGCGTGGACGCGCGGGTCCGTGAGGCCCAGCCGGATCGTCGCCTCGTACGTCGACGGCGGCTCGCCCCCGGTGATGTCCACCGGATTGCCCGCGGCACCGAACGGCGGGATGAACGCCCGGAACGCCTCGTCCAGATCCGGCGGGATCTCCATCAGGGTGAGGCCGTTGTCCGTGACCGCGTCCGACAACAGGACGCCACTGCCGCCGGCGCCCGTGATGATCACGATGTTGTCGCCCCGGGGGGTGGGAAGCACGGGCAGCCCGCGCGCGTACTCCAGCATGTCGTTCAGACCGGGCGCCCTGATGACACCGGCCTGCTTCAGGATGTCGTCGTACACGGCGTCGTCCCCGGCCAGAGCGCCGGTGTGCGACCCGGCGGCCCGCGCGCCGGCCGCGGTACGTCCCGCCTTCAGGACGATCACCGGCTTCCTGGGCACGGTCGCCCGCGCGGCCTCGACGAAGGCCCGTCCGTCCTTGAGGTCCTCCAGGTGCATCGCCACGCACTCGGTGTGCGGGTCCTCGGCGAACCAGGTCAGCAGGTCGTCCTCGTCCAGGTCCGACTTGTTGCCGAGTCCGACGATCGCCGACACACCCGTCTTCGTGCTCCGGGCGAAGCCCAGGACGGCCATCCCGATGCCACCGGACTGCGAGGTCAGCGCCACCCCGCCCTTGACGTCGTACGGCGTGCAGAACGTGGCGCACAGGCCGTGCCAGGTCGAGTAGTAGCCGTAGATGTTCGGCCCGAGCAGCCGGACACCGTGCCGCTCGGCGATCGCCACGATCTCCGCCTGCAGGGCGTGCTCGCCGGTCTCCGCGAAGCCGGAGGGGATCAGCACGGCGTTCGGGATCCCCTTGCGTCCCACCTCCTCCAGGGCCGAGGCCACGAACTTGGCGGGGATCGCGAAGACCGCCACATCCACCTCACCGGGAACGTCGGTGACACTCTTGTACGCCTTGCGGCCGAGAATGTCGTCGGCCCTCGGGTTCACCGGATGGATCTCCCCGGCGAAGCCGCCGTCGACGAGGTTGCGCATCACCGAGTTGCCGATCTTGCCCTGCTCGTTGGAGGCACCGATCACGGCGACCGAACCCGGCTCCATCAGCCGGCGCATGGAGGTGAGGATCTCCTCGCGCGAGTACCGCCGACGGGGCGTGGGCTGCGACTCGGCGAGAATGACCCGGATGTCGGCGGCGACGGCGGCCTCCGGCGTCGCGATCACCGGGTTGAGGTCCACCTCCGCGATCTCCGGGAAGTCCGCGACGAGCTGGGACACCCGCCGGATCTGCTCGGCGACCGCCCACCGGTCCACCGCCGGCCCGCCCCGCACCCCGCGCAGGATCTCCGCCGACCGGATCGAGTCCAGCATGGACAGCGCCTCGTCGGCGTCCACGGGCGCGAGCCGGAAGGTGACGTCCTTGAAGACCTCGACCAGCACCCCGCCCAGCCCGAAGGCCACCACCTTCCCGAACGTCGGATCCGTCACCGCGCCGACGATGACCTCCTGACCCTTCGGCAGCAGCTCCTGGACCTGTACGCCTTCGATGCGGGCGTCCGCGTCGTAGGCCCGCGCACTCTCGACGATCGTGTGGAACGCCGCCCGTACGTCCGCCGCGCCCTCGACGCCGACGATCACACCGCCCGCGTCGGTCTTGTGCAGGATGTCCGGCGAGACGATCTTCATCACGACCGGTCCGCCGAAGCGCGCCGCGTACGCCACCGCCTCCTCGACGTCGGCCGCCACTTCCTCACCGGGTACGGCGATCCCGTACGCGTCGGCGATCACCTTGCCCTCGGGCGCGGTCAGCGCCGTCCGTCCCTCGGCGCGCACGGAGTCGAGCAGCGTGCGCACCCGCAGAGCGCGGTCCTCGGCCATCACGTCAGATCACTCCGTTCGACTTGAGCAGGCGCAGTTCCTCGTCGCCGAGACCGAGCTCGCCGACGTAGACCTCTTCGTTGTGCTCGCCCAGCAGCGGTGAACTGGTCACGTCCACGGGGGAGTCGGAGAGTTTGAGGGGACTGCCCACGGTCACGAAGTCGCCCCGCTCGGGGTGCGGCACGGTGACGACCATGTCGTTGGCGACCAGCGACCGGTCCTCGATGATCTCCCTGGTGGACAGGATCGGCCCGCACGGGATGTTGCGCGCGTTGAGCTTCTCCAGCACCTCCCACTTGGGGAGCGTCGAGGACCACTCCTCGATCAGCTGGAACATCTTGGTCAGCTTGGGCAGCCGGGCCGCGGGCGTCGCCCACTCCGGGTCGGCGGCCAGCTCCGGGCGGCCGATCAGCTCGCTGAGCGGCTGCCAGCCCACCGGCTGCACGATGACGTACACGTAGTCGTTCGGGCCGCCCGGCGCGCACCTGACCGCCCAGCCGGGCTGGCCGCCGCCGGACGCGTTCCCGGACCGGGGAACCTCGTCGCCGAAGTCGTCGTTGGGATATTCAGCGAGCGGGCCGTGTGCCAGGCGCTGCTGGTCGCGCAGCTTCACCCGGCAGAGGTTGAGCACAGCGTGCTGCATGGCCACATTGACCCGCTGGCCGCGCCCGGTGTTCTCCCGCTGGTACAGCGCCGCGAGAATCCCCGCCACGGCGTGGACGCCCGTGCCCGAGTCCCCGATCTGGGCCCCCGTCGCCAGCGGCGGCCCGTCCTCGAAACCGGTGGTCGCCATCGATCCGCCCATGGCCTGAGCGACGACCTCGTACGCCTTGAAGTTGGTGTACGGGCCGTCCCCGAACCCCTTGATGGAGGCATAGACGATCCGCGGATTGATCTCCTGGATGCGGTCCCAGGTGAAGCCCATGCGGTCGACCGCGCCCGGCCCGAAGTTCTCGACCATGACGTCGGAGCGCCGGATCAGCTCGGTGAGGATCTCCTTGCCGCGTTCGGTCTTGGTGTTGAGGGTGATGCTCCGCTTGTTGCAGTTGAGCATCGTGAAGTAGAGGGAGTCGACGTCCGGGAGGTCACGCAGCTGCTTGCGCGTGATGTCCCCGGACGGCGCCTCCAGTTTCACGACGTCCGCGCCGAGCCACGCGAGGAGTTGGGTCGCGGACGGCCCGGACTGGACGTGCGTCATGTCCAGGACGCGGATGCCTTCGAGTGCCTTGGCGGACGTACCGGTCATCGGGGACACCTCACTTGTACATCGTCTGGTTCATGGTTCCGGGGGCGTACGCGTCCGGGTCGACCCAGACGTTGATCAGCGACGGCTTGCCCGACTCGCGGGCGCGCCGGAGCGCGGGGCCGATGTCGGCGGGGTCGCGCACCTCCTCGCCGTGACCGCCCAACATCTGGGCGAACTTGTCGTAGCGGACGTCGCCGAGGGTGTTGCCGACCCGCTCGCGCTCCACGCCGTACTTGGCGGCCTGGCCGTAACGGATCTGGTTCATGGAGGAGTTGTTGCCGACGATGCCGACGAAGGGGAGGTCGTAGCGGACGAGGGTCTCGAAGTCCCAGCCGGTGAGGGAGAAGGCGCCGTCACCGAAGAGGGCGACGACCTCCTTGTCGGGCCGCGCCTGCTTGGCGGCGAGCACGAAGGGGATGCCGACGCCGAGGGTGCCGAGCGGGCCCGGGTCCATCCAGTGCCCGGGCGATTTGGGCTGCACCACCTGCCCGGAGAAGGTGACGATGTCGCCGCCGTCGCCGATGTAGACGGAGTCCTCGGTGAGGAAGTCGTTGATCTCGCTGACCAGCCGGTACGGATGGATCGGGGAGGCGTCCGAGGTGAGGCTCGGCAGCCGCTTCTCGATCGCCGTCTGCTCGGCGGCGCGCAGCTCGTCGAGCCACTCCTTGCGCTTCGACGCGCCCCCGTTGACGCGCCCGGAGGCCGCCTCGGTCACCGACTTCAGCACCAGCCCGGCATCGCCGACGATCCCCAGGTCGATGTCCCGGTTCTTGCCGACGGTCCGGTAGTCGAGGTCGATCTGCACGACGGTCGCGTCCGGGGAGAGCCGCTTGCCGTAGCCCATGCGGAAGTCGAAGGGCGTGCCGACGATGACGATGACGTCGGCGTGGGAGAACGCGTACCGGCGCGACAGCTGGAAGTGGTGCGGGTCGCCGGGCGGCAGGGTGCCGCGGCCGGCGCCGTTCATGTACGCGGGAATGTTGAGGGTCCGTACGAGCTCGATGGCCGCCTCGGTGCCCCGGGTCGTCCACACCTGGCTGCCGAGCAGGATCGCCGGCTTCTCCGCGTGTACCAGCAGGTCGGCGAGTTTCTCGACGGCCTCCGGGTCGCCGGCCGACCGGGTCGAGGCACGGTAGGCGCCGGGCTGCGGCACCCGCGCCTTCGCGAGGGGCACCTTGGCGTCGAGGACGTCGCGCGGGATCTCCAGGAACGAGGGTCCGGGCGCGCCGTGGTAGCACTCGCGGAAGGCCATCGACACCATGTCCGCCACCCGGGCAGTGTCCGGCACGGTCGCCGCGAACTTGGTGATCGGGGTCATCATGTCGACGTGCGGGAGGTCCTGCAGGGACCCCATCTTGTGCTGGGCGAGGGCGCCCTGACCGCCGATCAGCAGCATGGGGGACTCCGCGCGGAAGGCGTTGGCGACACCGGTGACGGCGTCGGTCGTACCGGGACCCGCGGTGACGACCGCGCAGCCGGGCTTGCCGGTGATGCGCGCGTAGCCGTCTGCGGCGTGGGCGGCGACCTGTTCGTGCCGGACGTCGACGACTTCTATGCCCTCGTCGACGCAGCCGTCGTAGATGTCGATGATGTGGCCGCCGCACAGGGTGTAGATGCGGTCGACTCCCTCGGCCTTCAGCGCCTTGGCAACGAGATGACCACCGGAAATGACGTCCTGGGTGTCGTCGGGCATGGCGGAGTCCTGTCCCTTCGTAGGGGGTGGGAACGCTCTCGCGGTACATTGCATACAGTCGACGAATACTGTATGAAGCTTGTTATCCCGCATCCGGTGGGTGGTGTCCAGGGGGCGTGCGGCACTTTCAGTCAGGAGCCGGAATGGACCTGTACGAGCACCAGGCAAGGGAACTCTTCGAGGAACACGGCATCGTGGTGCCGAGGGCGGAGGTCACCGACTCACCCAAGAAGGCGCGCGATATCGCCCGTCGGCTGGGCGGACGGGTCGTGGTGAAAGCCCAGGTGAAGACCGGTGGGCGGGGCAAGGCGGGGGGCGTCAGGCTGGCCGCGGACCCGGCCGCCGCCGAGCTCACGGCACGGCAGATCCTCGGCATGGACATCAAGGGCCACACGGTCGGCACGGTCATGCTCGCGCAGCCCGTGGACATCGAGACCGAGTTCTACGTCTCCTACGTCCTCGACCGCGCGGCCGGCCGCTTCCTCGCGATCGCCTCCGCCGAGGGCGGCATGGACATCGAGGAGGTCGCCGTCCGGCGACCGGAGGCGGTGGCCCGGGTCCACATCGACCCGGCACAAGGCGTCACCTCCGCGAAGGCGGCCGAGATCGCCGAGGCCGCCGGGCTGCCGCCGCGGACCGTCGACGTCCTCGTGCGGCTGTGGGAGGTGCTGGTCCGCGAGGACGCCGTCCTGGTCGAGGTCAACCCGCTCGTGCGCACCCGGCAGGGGCAGCTCCTCGCCCTCGACGGCAAGGTCACCCTCGACGACAACGCCCGCTTCCGGCAAGCCCGTTGGGGAGACGAGCACACGTCGCACGAGGATCCGCTGGAGGCGGCGGCCACCGCGAAGGGCCTCAACTACGTCAGGCTCGACGGCGAGGTCGGCATCATCGGCAACGGCGCCGGCCTCGTCATGTCGACCCTCGACGTGGTCGCCGGCTGCGGCGCCCGCCCCGCGAACTTCCTCGACATCGGCGGCGGAGCCTCCGCGCAGACCATGGCCGACGGACTGTCCGTCATCCTCTCCGACCCGGCCGTGAAGTCCGTCTTCGTCAACGTCTTCGGCGGGATCACCGCCTGCGACGCGGTCGCCGACGGCATCGTGCGGGCCCTGGAGAGCGTCCGGCTGACCAGGCCGCTCGTCGTGCGCCTCGACGGCAACAACGCGGCCCGCGGCCGCGCCGTCCTCGACGAACGCGCCCACCCGCTGGTCGAACAGGCCACCACCATGGACGGCGCAGCCCGCCGTGCCGCCCTGCTCGCCACCACCGCGGCCTGAGGAGACGGGACGACATGGCGATCTACCTCACCCAGGAGAGCAAGGTCCTCGTCCAGGGCATGACCGGCGCCGAGGGCATGAAGCACACCCGGCGGATGCTCGCGGCCGGCACGAACGTCGTCGGCGGCGTCAACCCCCGCAAGGCGGGCCGCACCGTCGACTTCGACGACCGCGCCGTCCCCGTCTTCGGGTCCGTCGTCGACGGTATGCGGTCGACCGGAGCCGATGTCACCGTCGTCTTCGTGCCGCCCGCGTTCGCCCGGGCGGCCGTCGTCGAGGCCGCCGACGCCGGCATCGGACTCGCGGTCGTGATCACCGAGGGCATCCCGGTCCACGACGCCGTCGCCTTCACCGCGTACGCGCGGCGCAAGGGCAGCCGGATCATCGGCCCCAACTGCCCGGGCCTGATCACCCCCGGCCAGTCCAACGCGGGCATCATCCCCGCCGACATCACCAAGCCCGGCCGTATCGGCCTGGTGTCCAAGTCCGGCACCCTCACCTACCAACTCATGTACGAACTGCGCGACATCGGCTTCTCGACGTGCGTCGGCATCGGCGGCGACCCGGTCGTCGGCACCAGCCACATCGACTGCCTCGCCGCCTTCCAGGACGACCCGGACACCGAACTCGTCGTCCTCATCGGGGAGATCGGCGGCGACGCCGAGGAACGCGCCGCCGCGTACATCCGCGCGCACGTCAGCAAACCCGTCGTCGCCTACATCGCCGGCTTCACCGCGCCCGAGGGCAGGACCATGGGGCACGCGGGCGCGATCGTGTCCGGCTCGTCGGGCACCGCACGGGCCAAGAAGGAGGCGCTGGAAGCGGCCGGCGTCACCGTCGGCGACACGCCGACCGAGACGGCCCGCCTGGTGCTCGCCCGACTGGATACGGAGCGTGACACCACCCAGAGTTGACGTGGGGTGGCTGTCCCGCACCAGCCGACGTCACTACCGTCCTCCCCACGATGTCCGCGCCCCGCCCGAGCCGTGCGCGCGACGCGCCACGCACCCCCGCCCCCGACCGTGCACCGTGAGCGGAGCAGAACGATGGCACCCACTCTCGCCCCGAACACCCATGCCGACACACAACTCCCCCCTCTCACCCTCAAGTCCGGCACGTCCTGGGCCGACGCCTGGGAGCGCTGCCTCACCGTCGCCCCCGAAGCCTTCCGGGACGACCGCCCGCTCAATCTCTGGGGCTCCGCCTGGCGGGCCGACGGCCGGGCGCTGCCCGCCACCAGTCCCGTCGACGGCAGCCCGATCGCCGGGCCGCCACGCCTGGACGGGACCACCGCCCACCAGGCCGTCCGCGCCTCGCTCGACCAGCACCGCGCCTGGCGGCACCTCCCCCTGGACGAGCGCCGCGCCCGCGTCGCCGCCGCCCTCGACGCCCTCACCGAACACCGTGAACTGCTCGCCCTGCTCCTCGTCTGGGAGATCGGCAAGCCCTGGCGGCTCGCGCAGGCGGACGTCGACCGGGCCGTCGACGGGGTGCGCTGGTACGTCGACGGGATCGACCCCATGCTGGCCGGACGGACCCCGCTGGACGGCCCGGTGTCCAACATCGCGAGCTGGAACTACCCGATGAGCGTGCTCGTTCACGCGGTACTGGTACAGGCATTGGCAGGCAACGCGGTCATCGCCAAGACCCCGACCGACGGCGGTGTCGCCTGTCTGACGCTGGCTTGTGCGCTCGCCGCCCGCGAGGGGATTCCCGTCACCCTGGTGAGCGGCAGCGGAGGCGAGCTGTCCGAGGCGCTGGTGCGGGCGCCCGAGATCGGCTGCGTCTCCTTCGTCGGCGGCCGCGACACCGGTGCCGCGGTGGCCACGGCCGTCGCCGACCTCGGCAAGCGGCACATACTCGAACAGGAAGGACTCAACACCTGGGGCATCTGGAACCACACGGACTGGGACGCGTTCACCGCGGTCGTGCCCAAGCTCTTCGACTACGGCAAGCAGCGGTGCACGGCCTACCCGCGCTTCGTCGTCCAGCGGCAGCTGTTCGACGAGTTCCTGGCCGCCTACCTCCCGGCGGTCCGCACCCTCCGGGTCGGCCACCCGCTCGCGGTCGAGCGGCCCGAGGACCCGTATCCGCGGCTGGACTTCGGGCCGGTGATCAACGCGGCCAAGGCCAAGGAGCTGTCCGACCAGGTCGCCGAGGCGGTGGAGCGCGGCGCCGTCCCGCTGCACCGGGGCCGGCCGGCCGACGCCCGGTTTCTGCCGGGCCAGGACACGTCGGCGTACGTCCAGCCGGTCACGCTCCTGAACCCGCCACGGTCCTCTCCGCTGCACCACGCGGAACCGTTCGGCCCGGTCGACACCATCGTCCTGGTCGACACCGAGGCGGAGCTGCTGGCCGCCATGAACGCGTCCAACGGGGCGCTGGTGGCCACGCTGTCCACGGACGACCGGGCGACGTTCGACCGGCTGGCGCCGCAGATCCGCGCGTTCAAGGTCGGCCACGGCGCACCGCGCTCCCGGGGCGACCGCGACGAACTGTTCGGCGGGTTCGGGGCCTCCTGGCGCGGCGCGTTCGTCGGCGGCGAACTGCTCGTGCGCGCGGTCACGCAGGGGCCGGAAGGGGAGCGGCTGCCCGGGAACTTCCCGGACTACCACCTCATGCCGTGAGCGGCGGGGGCGTCGCCGCACGGCACGGAACGTGCGCGCGGGCCGTCTGTCCTCGGTGACCTGTGCGTCGGTGCGGCGACGCGTCCGGCACCTCATGGGCGGACGATCGCATGCGGGCGTGGGGGCGGCGGAGACCGTAGGGGCCGTGCGGGCGGTGCTGCTCGCCTCGGCGGTGCCCGCCGGTGGTGAGCCGTCGGCGCCCGCCGAGGCGGCGGTCCGCAGCGGTGTCGATCGCACGACCATGGTGCCGCTCGTCGAAGGGGCGGGGCCCATGACCTGGTGCCGCGGGCCGGATGCGCCCCGGAGCACGGCCGCCGGACCGTCGTCGAGCACGCGCCGGCGACGGCGAGGGGCGCCGGAGGCGGCAGCCGAGCGGGCGCGCCGCTTCCTCACGCTGCCGCACTGATTGATCCGCGCCCCGCCGTACTGATCCGCGCCCCGCCGTACTCGTCCGCGTCCGGCGGACCCGCGTCGCCGACCGGGACGGCCTGCGCGGGCGTGCCTCCGTCACGATTCAGTCGCTCATCGTGAGACCTCGGGGTCCTCGGTGTGATGGTCCGGGATCGGTGCTCCGGCGACGGAAACGCAGGTGAAGGGCGCTCCGAAAGCTTGGTATTGTTGTTCGTGTCGCCGCGGGGCTCAGCCCGGCACGGCGGCGGACACCTCGTCCGGGTGGCGGAATGGCAGACGCGCTAGCTTGAGGTGCTAGTGCCCTTTAACGGGCGTGGGGGTTCAAGTCCCCCCTCGGACACAGATGACATGGCACCGGTGCGGGTCGAGCGGAAGCTCGGCCCGCATTCGGCGTTTTCCGGCGGCCAACGACCGCGTCACCCGTCGGCGACGGGCGGAGACCACCGTCGCACACCCGCACCCGCACCCGCACCCGCACCTGCGCCCGCACCCGCGGGCGCGGGCGCAACCAGGTCGTGCGGTCAGCGGCGGAACCCCGGCCCTCCCGATTCGCCCGGTTTAGTCGGTCAGGCGGGACTCGTCCGGTACGGCCGTTTCTCCTCACCAGGTACGGGCGGCCCGCCGGAGGTGGTCGCGGACCCGGGCGACGTCCGGGTTGGCGGTGGCGCCCGGGCGCTCGACGAGGTACGCGGTGTTGACCGGCGGTTCGGCCGGGGCGTCGAGCAGGACCAGCCGGCCGGCGGTGAGGTCCTCCTGGCACAGATAGCGCGGCAGCACGCTGTAGCCGGCGCCCGCCAGGACGGCGGCGAGGACGCCGCGCAGGTCCGGGACGATCACCGCGGCCTGGGCGGTGAGCCGTTTGCCGAAGACGGTGCGCCAGTAGCGGCGGGCGATCGGGAGATCCTCGGCGTAGGCCACGAGGGGCACGTCCCGCACCGCCGCGCAGGGACCGTCGGCGGTGCGGCGCTCCTCGGTGCGCCGGGCCCACACCGGGGCTGCGACCAGGACGAACTCCTCGTCCGCCAGCGGGACGGAGGGCAGGGTCCGGCCGCGGGTGCGGCGGGTGGAGATCACGAGATCGTGGCGGCCCGCCCGCAGGTCGTCGAGGAGCGGATCGGTCAGCCCCGGCGTCACCCGCAGCAGCACGCCGTCCGCCACCAGCGGGGCCAGCGCGGGCAGCGCCCGGGTGCACAGCAGTTCCGCGGGGCCCGCGAGGTGCACCGGCACGGTCCGGGCGGCGGGGCCCGTGCCCCCTCCTCCCAGGGCGGCGAGGGCGTCGAGCGGGCCGGCGAGGTGGTCGGCCAGTTCGTGCGCGTGGTGGGTGGGTTCCGCGCCGCGCGGGGACCGGGTGAACAGCACCCGACCCGTCTGCTGCTCCAGCGCCCGGATATGCGTCGTCACGGTCGGCTGGGACAGCCGCAGCAGCGGCGCGGCGGCGGTGAAGGAGCCGGAACGGTAGACCGCCAGGAACGTACGCAGCAGGTTCAAGTCGACCTGCGCGGGCACCTGCCCGCCACGGGCCGCGAGGCCGCCGCTCACCTCCAGGGACGCGTTGTTCACGTCCGCCAGCATAGGGCCCGCCCTTCCGGACCCCCACCGGAAAGCCTATGACCGCGATCGGCTTCTCTATTGGATTTCCGATGACTGGTGGATCTACGGTCGAGGTCGCCGCCGAGAGCCGGACCGACGACGACCCGGCCCCGGCGGCGACCATCCCCATCACCCCGAGGAGAGACACCCATGGCGAAGATCCTGTTCGTGATGACCGGCGCCGACCAGTGGACGCTGGCCGAGGGCACCCGGCACCGCACCGGCTTCTGGGCCGAGGAGGCGGTCGTGCCGCTGGAGGCGTTCAAGGCCGCGGGCCACGAGGTCACGGTGGCCACGCCGGGCGGCGTTCTCCCGCCGGTCGACCCGGCCAGCCTGGCCCCCGAGGCCAACGGCGGCGCCGAGCAGGCCGCGCGGGTGAAGCGGGCGGTGGAGACGGCCGCCGAGTTCACGCGTCCCCTGGTGCTGGCCGACGTACGGCTGGACGACTACGACGCCGTGTACGTGCCCGGTGGCCACGGCCCGATGGAGGACCTGGCGGTCGACCCCGACTCCGGCCGCCTCCTCGCCGACGCGGTCGAGCGGGGACTGCCGGTCGGCGTGGTGTGTCACGGTCCGGCCGCGCTGCTGGCGGCCGTGAAGGCGGACGGGTCCCACGCGTACGCCGGCTACCGGATCACCGCGTTCACCAACACCGAGGAGCAGCTGGCCGGCACCGCGGAGAAGGCGACGTGGCTGCTGGAGGACCGGCTGACCGAGGCGGGGCTGAAGGTCCGGGCCGGTGAGCCGTGGGCCCCGCACGTCGAGGTCGACCGCAACGTCGTCACCGGGCAGAACCCCGCCTCCTCCGGCCCCCTCGCCGCCGAGCTGCTCAAGAAGCTCGCCTGAGAAACGGCCTCCTCGGCCGCGCACCGACGCACCCGCCCGACACTGTCCGCGCGGGGAGGTGTACGCAACCGCATCGACCGGGGGCCGGTCACCCGATCACCCGGCTCCGGGCGTGGGCCCGGAAAATGGTGTGCCGCGTCCCCGGCCTGTTCCCTACACTCACCACGGATCACGCGCCGCCCGGCACACGGGCCGCGTGTGTGCGGACAAGGCGGACCAACGAGGGGAGACCGGCCGTGCGTCACCGCATCGCTGTCGTCGTTCCCCGGTCGCTGTACGAGGTGATCCTCGTGTCTCCGTCCGGCCGGTGCCCGCTGCGCGGCCGGTACCGGATGCCCGTGACGACCGTCTGACCCGTACCTCGACACCCCTGCCGACGCGGGGTGCTGACGTCTCGTCAGGCCCAGCAGTCCGTCCGGGGAATCGCGTCGCCCTGTCCCACCTCGTCCGAAAGGCCCTGGGCCGTGCGCACGAACCTCAACGCCCTCAACGCCCTCAACTCCCTCGACGCCGTCCGCAACCTCGGCATCCTCGCCCACGTCGACGCCGGCAAGACGACCGTCACCGAGCGGATCCTGTACGCCACCGGTACCACCCACAAGCGCGGTGAGGTCCACGACGGCACCACCGTCACCGACTTCGACCCGCAGGAGCGCGATCGCGGCATCACGATCTTCGCCGCGGCCGTGAGCTGCGCCTGGGACGGTCACCGGATCAACCTGATCGACACCCCGGGACACGTCGACTTCGCCGACGAGGTGGAGCGCTCCCTGCGCGTCCTGGACGGCGCGGTCGCGGTGTTCGACGCCGTCGCGGGCGTGGAACCGCAGAGCGAGTCGGTCTGGCGGCAGGCCGACCGGTACGGCGTGCCGAGGATCGCGTTCGTCAACAAGCTGGACCGCGCGGGCGCCGACCTCGACACGGCCGTGGCGTCCATCCGGGACCGGCTGCATCCGGCCCCGCTGGTCGTCCAGATGCCCATCGGCCAGGAGGACGGGTTCACCGGCGTCGTCGACCTCCTGCGGATGCGGGCACTGACGTGGGACGACGACGGCGCAACGGTTCACGAGGGTCCCGTCCCGGACCACCTGCGCGAGGAGGCGCTACGACGCCGCCGACTGCTGGAGGAGGCCGTGGCCGAACTCCACCCGGGCGCACTGGAGGAATTCTGTACACAGTCGACGGTCGACGCGCAGGCGACCGACACGCAGACGCCCAACGCACGCACGCCCAATCTACGCATGCCCAACCCACGCACGCCCCCCGCGCTGAGACTCGGCACCCGCACCCTCGTCGGCGCTCTCCGCGACCTCACCCGCAGCGGTGACGGCGTGGTCGTGCTGTGCGGCTCGGCCTACCGCAACCGGGGGATCGAGCCGCTGCTCGACGCAGTCGTGGCGTACCTGCCGTCCCCGCTCGACGTGCCCGCCGTACGCGGCACGTACGAGGGAACCGAGCAGGAGCGGGCCGCGGATCCGCACGCGCCGTTCGCGGCACTGGCGTTCAAGGTGAACGCCACCCCGACGGGACGGCTGACCTACCTGCGGGTGTACTCGGGAACGATCGGAAAGGGGGACACGGTGAGGGACGCGGGCACGCGGCGCACGGAGCGCATCGGGCGGATCCTCCAGGTGCGGGCCGACCGGCACGCCCAGGTGGACCGGGCGGTCGCCGGGGACATCGTCGCCGTGGTCGGGCTGAAGTCCGCCCGGGCCGGTTCGACCCTGTGCGCGCCGGACGCCCCGCTGGTCCTGGAACCGCCGGGCGTGGCCGACCCGGTCGTCTCGGTGGCCGTCGAGGCGCGTCGGTCCGTCGACACAGACGGGCTGGCGAGGGCGCTCGCGCGGCTGGCCGAGGAGGACCCCTCGCTGGTGGTCCGCTCCGACCCGGAGACCGGGCAGACGCTGCTGTCCGGCATGGGTGAACTGCACCTGGAGGTCGCGGTGGAGAAGGTCCGGCGTGACCACGGGCTGGAGGTCGCCGTCGGCCGGCCCGGCGTGGCCTACCGCGAGACGGTCGCCCGGGGCGTGTCCGGATTCGTCCACCGGCATGTCAAACAGGACGGCGGGGCGGGGCAGTTCGCGCAGGTCGTCCTCGACGTGGAGCCACTGGAGTCGCCACGGCCGCCGGAGTCGGCCACCGGCTTCGAGTTCCGCTCGACCGTTGCCGGCGGGCGCGTGCCGCGCGAGTACGTCCGCGCGGTCGAGGCCGGCTGCCAGGACGCCCTCGCCGAGGGCCCGCTCGGCGGGCACCCGGTGACCGGGCTGCGGGTCACCCTCACCGACGGGGCGACCCACGTGAAGGACTCCTCGGACACGGCGTTCCGCACCGCGGGCCGGATCGCCCTCCGGGAAGCCCTGCGCGCCTCGGCGATGGCTCTGCTCGAACCGGTCGCCGAGGTCACGGTCACCGTCCCCGAGGACGCCGTCGGCACCGTCCTCGGCGACCTCGCCGCCCGCCGTGGCCGGGTCTCCGGCTCGGCCACGCGGGCGGGCGCGGCGGTGGTCACCGCGACCGTGCCGCTGGCCGAACTCTTCGGCTACGCGACCCGGTTGCGCAGCCGCACGCAGGGCCGGGGCACGTTCACCGCCCGGCCGACCGGCTACGCACCGGCACCGGCACCGGCACCGGCGGCGACGCCGGGCATCACGCAGACGAGGATGGACTGGCGTGTGGCCGGCATGCTCGTGGACGCGTCCTTGTCGGACCGAGGGCTGG
>NZ_JBSFTY010000129.1:0-17480 GCF_053591515.1 Streptomyces sp. NPDC003011 | reverse complement strand
CCCGTCCCCGGCCCGTCCCCGGCCCGTCCCGGGCCGACCGGCGACCGCCGGCCGCCGGCCGCCGGTCAGTCCCTGGCCCGTCCCCGGCCCGTCCCGGGCCGGCCGCCGGCAGTTCCTGTCCCGTCCCCGGTCAGCCGCTGATCAGCCGGCGGAAGGGGACGGTGTCGAAGATGTCCTCCATGACCGTGGCCTTTCCCTCGCGCAGGGTCCACGAGTGGACGAACTTGAGGCGCTCGGTGACGCCTCCCACCGAGGTGACGTGCCGTACGCCGAAGACCACGACACGGTCGCCGCATTCCAGGTACTCCTGCGGTTCCAGCCGCATCCCGCCCAGCAGCGAGGGCACCTGGGCGAGGAAGGTTCGGACGCCGGCGTGACCGTGCTTGGTGCCGCCGAGGCCGTACTCGGACATGCTGTCCGGGTGGACCCAGCGCACGTCGGGGGCCAGGACGTCGAGCAGGGCCTGGGCGTCCCGGTCGTGGAAGGCGCGGTAGGCGGCCCGGATCAGGGTGACGTTGGGCGAGGCGGCGTGGCAGCGCGCGGGCGGTGCGGTCCGGGAGCGGTCGGCGACCGGCTCCATCAGGTTCTGCGACATGACCGGCATCTCCTCAGCGGTCGGCGGAGCGGCGTACGTGGTCGGGGAAGTGGGCCTGGAGGGTGCGGCGGATGCCGTCCCGCCAGGAGACCGTGCAGGGGCCGGTCAGCGTCCGGCGCAGCGTCGGGTCGAACTGGTACGTCTCACGGGTGACCTCGCTCGGCACCAGCGTCGCGGGGACGCCGGTCAGCTCCGACATGTACCGGACGCAGTCGGTGATGCCGACCGGTTCGTCGCCGCCCCAGTTGACGAGCGTCGCCGGGGTGGCCGCGGCCCGCCACAGGTGGGGCACCTGGGCGACGAGGTCGTCGGTGTACAGCGGGGAGCACCAGTTCTGTCCTTCGAGGGGGACCGGGACGGGCTCACCGGCCAGCATCCGTCCGAAGTACAGCATGGGCACACCGCCGTAGCCTCCGGGGCCGTAGGCGATGTTGAGCCGGGCGATGGTGGTGGGCAGGGAGAGCACGTGGGCGAGGGCCCGGACCGCGCCCTCGGTGGCCAGCTTGCCGACGGGGTAGGCGGGCAGCCAGTCCGCGGTCGCGTCGACCGGGTCGTCCTCGGTGTACCGGTGCTCCAGCGTCCGGCGGGCGTACAGCGCGCCCGTGGACACGTACAGGAACGCCTCGGCGGTGCGGCAGTGCGTCATGAGGCGGCCCGTGGCCACCGCGTTCACCTCGGCGGCGGCGTTGAAGTCGCCGTCCTCGCCGCGGCGCACCGCGGAGTGGACGACGTGGGTGAAGTCCTCGGGCACGCCCTTGAGGGAGTCGCCCGACAGGTCCTCCATGTCCCAGTGCCAGGTGGTGATGCCCCGCTCGTTCAGCGCGGCCTCGACGCCCGGTGTGCCGAACCTGCCCAGGCACCAGACGTCGTTGTGCTCGGCGAGCGCTTCCGCCACCGGCCGGGCGACCTGCCCTGTACCGCCGGTCACCAGGATCCTCTTCCCCGTCAGCATGTTCTTCCTGCCTGTCCCTCTGGATGGATGTCGTGTGGTGGACGTCATGTCCGTGGATGTCGTGTCCGTGGACGTCATGTCCGTGGACGTCGTGTTCGTGGACGTCGGTCAGCGGGTGTCGTGCGCGGTGGGGTGGGCGTCGGCGTCCGCCAGGGCCCGGTCGAGTTCGCGGCGCAGGATCGCCTGGAAGGCCGGGACGTGCTGCGGGCTCATCAGCGTGTAGTGCTCGCCGGGCACCTCGATGTAGCGGTTGGGGCCGGTGGTGTGCTCGTCCCAGCGGCGCAGTTCGTTGTCGAGCCAGTCCTGCTTGGTGCCGCGCAACGGGATCGCGTGGAAGACGCTCATCGACGGCACGGTTCCGGTGGGACGGTAGCCGCGGCCCAGGTCGGTGAGGCCGTTGGCGAGCTCCGCCCATCTGCCGAACTTCTCGGTGTCCAGGTCGAGTTCGGCGAGCCGGCCGGCCGGGGCGAGGTCCAGGATCCGTACGACCTGCTCCTCCATGGGCAGTCCGCGCAGCTGTCCGGGCAGCCGGGCGGCCTGCTCCCGGTCGATCAGCGCCAGGAAGAACGCCAGGTTGACGGCGGTCTCGGCGAAGTCCAGTTCGTCCATGCGGTACTTGATGTGCGGGGGCAGGTTGAAGCTGCCGACGAAGTCGACGCGTTCGCCCTGGGAGCGCAGCACCTTGGCGATCTCGAAGGCCACCGCACCGCCGTAGGAGTAACCGGCGACGGCGTAGGGGCCGTGCGGCTGCCGGGCGCGGATGGCGGTGACGTAGGAGTCGACCATCTGCTCGAAGGTGGCGAAGGGCTTCTCGCCGTCGTTGAAGCCGCGGGCGCGCAGCGCGTAGAAGGGACGGTCCCCCACGAAGTACTTGGCGAGGTTGACGAAGACGAGGACCTCGCCGACGCCGGGATGCACGCAGAACAACGGGGTCTTGGTGCCGCCGGTCTGCATCGGCACGACCGGGTCGTAGGTGTCGCCGCCGGGTGCGGCGGTCTCGGTGAGGCGGCGGGCCAGTGTGCGGACCGTGGGGGCCCGGAGGACGGTGATGATCTCCAGGCCGGTGACGCCGAGCCGCCGGGCGACCTGGCTGCGCAGCCGCAGCATGTCGAGCGAGGTGCCGCCCAGGTCGAAGAAGCTGGCGTCGGCGCCGACCGTGCCGGGCTCGCTGCCGAGGATCTCCGCGTAGATCTCGGCGAGGGTCCGCTCGGTCTCGCCCACGGGTTCGGTGTAACCGCCGAGCATCCGGCGGGTGAGGTCGGCGGTGGCGCGTATCTCGGTGGCGTAGGCGCCGGACTCCAGTCGTCGTCGCATCAGAGCGCGCTGGATCTTGCCGAGGCTGGTCTTGGGGAAGGCGTCCTTGGGCAGCGGCAGGACGAGCGAGGGTCTGAAGCCCCAGTGCATCACGACGGTGCTGCGGATGGCGGTGAGTACCTGGTGGCGTGCCGTCTCGTCGTCCTCGGGCGCCGCCGGGTGGAAGGCGATCACCAGCCGCTCGGTGTCGTCGCCGGGCGCGCGGGTGGGGAAGGCCGCCACGTGGGCCCCGGTCACTCCGGGCAACTGCTCCAGAGCGGTCTCCAGTTCGTGGCTGAAGTAGTTGACGCCGTTGACGATGACGCTGTCCTTGCTGCGTCCGACGAGGGACAGGCGCCCCTCGTCGACGCGGCCCAGGTCGCCGCTGCGGAACCAGCCGTCGGCGGTGAACGCGTCCGCGGTGGCCCGCGGGTCGTTGTAGTAGCCCTGCGTCACCATCGGGCCGGTGAGCTGGAGCTCGCCCACCTCGCCCGCGGGCAGTTCCCGGTCCTCGGCGTCGGCGATGCGCAGGCGCAGGCCGGGTACCGGTGTGCCCAGGCGGGCGAACTCCCGGCCGCGGTCGGCCTCGGGAAAGGATTTGCGGGAGTAGACGCTGCCCGCGCAGGTCTCGCTCATCCCGAACGCCGGCCATACCGCGTCCCGGCCCAGTCCGTACTCCGCGTAGGAGTCGAGGAACGTCTCGCCGGTGGCGCACACCACGGCCTCGCCGCCGCTGATGATGTGCCGCAGGCCGGTGAGGTCGAGCTGTTCCCCGCCGGCGTGCAGCCGGTCGGCGGCCGTGTTGAGCTGCCCCAGCAGGAAGTTGGGGGTGAAGGTCATCGTCACGCCGTGCCGGGAGATCAGCCGCAGGAACTCCAGCGGTTCCGTGAGGACGACCTGGGCCTCGACGTGCAGCTGGCGGCTGCCGGTGGACAGCGGGAACAGGTGGCATTCCAGCAGGGCGGCCACGTGGTCGAAGGACACCCAGTTGAGGGTGGTGTCCGCGGCGGTGAGCCGGTGGGGGCCGTTCTTGCCGGCCATGGAGGCCAGCAGGTTGGCGTGGGTGAGCGTGACCGCCTTGGAGTTGCCGGTGGAGCCCGAGGTCAGGACCAGCAGGGCGGTGTCCTGGAGGGCGGCGGTGTGCGGGACCGCCGGTTCCGGGGCGGACAGCTGGTCCAGCAGGCCTACGCGGAGGCCGTCGACGTCCGGCAGTTCGGCGCTCAGGGCCGTGCTGGTGAGTACCAGCGGGCCGTCGAGCAGGGTGTTGACGTGGGTGAGCTGGGCGGCCCAGCGCTCCCGGTCGCCGCGCAGGGGGGCCATCGGGCAGGGGACGAAGCCGCCGAGGACCGTGGCCCAGAACGCGGTGAGGAACTCCTGCGGGCGTTCGAGCAGCAGAACGACCTTGTCCTGGGGGCGCAGACCGCGGGCCCGCAGCCCGGTCAGCACCCGCAGAGCGTCGTCGAGGAGTTCGGCGTGGCTCTGGTCCCGGTACTCGGCCGCCGCGCCGCCGAGGCAGTAGCGCAGCCCCGTGTCGGGGTGGCGGTGGGCGGCGTTCAGGAGGAGGTCGGCGATGTTCTGCTGGGGTGCGGTGTTCACGGTGGTCTCCATGGCCTGATGGCGCGTCGGGCCGGACGGCCACGCGCGACTAAGAGGTGTGGACTGGACGTGCCGCGAGCTGGGCGCCCCTCGGAACGGGAATACCGGCAGTAATTCCGCGGGGGCCGTTGATCGGGAAGACTCTGTGACCGGACAGGAAAAGTTGAAAACTTTCCTATGTGTCATTCCGGGCCGGTGGAAGGTCTTTATCCGGGGGAAATTACCGGGGAGCGGGACATCCCGGTCCACGCTGTGCCCGTAATCCACGGGTACGCGAGGTACCCGCTGCCGGCCGGAGGTGTTCCGGGGTGAATGCTGATAAATGTCCGCTTCCCCCGGCGGTAACCGTCGGCGCTCCTGTGGAGGTGCCTTGTGGGTCCCGTGTGCGGTGTGTGGTCACGGCGTCACCGTAGGCGGGAATCTGTCCGCACTGCGGGATCTTTGACCGCTAGCGGACACGGATGACACGTACCGTGTGTGTGTTATCGCGCTGAGTGCCGAGAAGAGGAAGTTGAATCTTCGTTTCCGGTTTTCTGGGCAGTTTGCTGTCAGCCGGACGGCTCCGAGCACCCTTTTCCCGGACTCGTCGCGCCCTCTCGGCAGGCGTGCCGAGTCGGCAAGTCGCTGCTGATGAGACGGTTGACTCGGGCTGATCACCTGAAGTACGGTCGGTTCGCTTTGAACTTGTTGGTTGTTGCGGCGAAGTGAATTTCCGAAAAAGATGTAGCCCCCAAAAAAGGGCAGGGTGAGCCGAAGAAGTCCCTGACCTGTCAGGGGTGGTGTGTGGCAGTGGGGGCGCTGCGGGCCATGGGGGAGTTGTGTCGGACTCGTTAGCTCAGCACGGAGCCGTGGACGAGGCGGAGGAGTCGGCGTCGGCCGATCACGCGGCTCGACTGGAGAGAACATTGCTCCAGGCCAGCGCCTTGATCGAGAGCACCCTCTCGCTGCACCAGCAGCGGGCCGAGGTGCCCGCCGCGGTCGCGCGCACGGCCGGTACGCCGATCGGGCAGGCCCTGGAAGCGCTCCTCGGCCAGGCCCGGCACACCGTGTGCCTGGTCCTGATCGAGACGGGCGAATTCGCCGACGCCGCACTGCGGCTGCTCGCCGCGGTCCCGGAACGGGTGGCCGTCCGGGTGCTGTGCAGCGCGGGGGCCACGGACGTGTGGCTGTCCCGGCTGACCCGGGTCGCGAACGGTCGGCTGGAGGTGCGGGTTTCCGAGAGCGAACTGCGAACCATCCTGGTGGTGGACGGGTCCGCGGCGCTGGTGCGGGCCGAGGACAAGGTCGGCGGCGAGGCCGCCATCGTCAGCGACACCGCGACGGTCCGTGCGATCGAACTGTTGTTCGCTGGAGCGTGGTCGCGTGGCCGCAAGCTCGCCGACCACCTTCAGCTGAGCCCACGGCTGCGCACCGAACTCGTCAGGAACATCCTGGAGCGTCTGCGCGCGGGCAACACCGACGAGACCGCCGCGCGTGAACTGAACGTGTCGCTGCGCACCTACCGGCGCTACGTCGCGGAGATCATGCGCGAACTCGACGCCAGCTCCCGCTTCCAGGCCGGGGTCAGGGCGGTGGAGTTCGGGCTGCTGTCGGACTAGCGGCGCGCCGGGGCGCGCGGGACCGGAGTGGCGCAGGCGTCCTTCTACCGGTCCGTGACCGTCGTAGCCAAGACGCCGGACGTCAGGGTGGTGGAAGAGGACGTGTCCAACGGGGGAGACGACGAACTGGAGCGTGCCCTGCTCCAAGTGCAGTCACTGATCGAGTCGACGGTGGCCATGCACCGGGGACGCAGTCGCCAGGAAAGGCTGATCACCGGCCTGGACTACGACTACGACTCCGTGCTGGACCAGGCGCAGCGGCTGATCCGCAGCGCCACCCGGAGCATCGACATCGTGCACGCCCGTCGGCGCGGGCCGGACGAGGAGGTCAACCGCTCCGAGCGGGAACTGATCTACGGGGCCCGCGAGGGGGTGTCCGTACGCCTGCTGTCCAGCCCCGCCATGATGGACGAGGACTTCGTGCGCGAGCAGTTGGGCCGGGAACGCCCGGTGGCCATCCGGGTCGGCCGGGTCCCGCCGCTCCAGGCGCTGATCGTGGACGGCGGTGACGCGCTGGTGGTGGCCGACTCGGCGGTCGGCCGGCGCGCGTCGGTGATCCGGGTGCCGGAGGTCCTGCACACCCTGCGCACCCTCTTCGAGAACGTGTGGGCCAACGCCGTGCCGGCCGGCGAGCGCATCGTGTTCGGCGACCGCGACCGGGCCGCCCTCGCCCGGCGGATCCTCGGCGCCCTCCAGGCCAGCGTCACGGACGAGGTCGCCGCCCGGGAACTGACCATCTCCGTGCGCACGTACCGGCGGCACGTCGCGGAGATCATGGCCCTGCTGGGCGCCAACTCCCGCTTCCAGGCCGGGGTGCGCGCCGCCGAACTCGGCCTGCTGCCGCCCGCGGCGGGGACGGGCCAGGGCCGGTAGGCCGCCGGCCAGGGAGAGCACGGCGGCATGGTGGGGGTACGCCGGCGTGTGAGGCCGTGCGGCCTGTGCGGCCTGTGCGGCCTGTGCGGCTCGTCTGGCCGTTGGGCAGCCGGCCCGGCCCGACCGACCCGTCCGTCCCTCCCGTGCGACCCGTCCCGTCCGACCCGCCCAACTCGCCCCTCCGTCCGACCCGTCCGGCCGGCCCGCCCGGTGTCGTCGTGCTCGGTGGGCCGGGGTTCGTGGGCGGCTGGGTGGGGGGTTGGGCGGGGGTGGGGGCGGGGCGTAGCTGGCAGCTTCCTGAAAGGGGCGTTGCCGCCTGCTTCGACCGGACAGTTGTATGGCGTCAGGAACGGGATCTCCGATCGGACGGAGGTCTCCCCATCCGGCGGCTGGTACCCCTCTCGCGAGCCGTCGGCGCACGGAGGCCGGTCACCGGATCCACGGTGATCCGGCCTCCGTGCCCTTCGATGTCCCGTGCGGAAGGCGGAGCCATGAAACCAGTACCCGTCGGCCTGGTGTTTCCCGGCCAGGGGACCCAGAAGCAGAACATGGGCGGACCCTGGCGAGAGACCCCCTCCTGGGAGCTGACGGCGGAGATCTCCGCCGTCACCGGGGAGGACCTCGCCGAACTCCTCCTGCGCACCCCCGACGACCAGCTCCGGCGCACCGACCTCGCCCAGCTGACCGTGTTCACGCTCGGCCTGATCGCCCACGCCGAGGCGGTGCGCACCGGCGGCTTCGGCGGCCCCGTCGTCGCCTGCGCCGGGCACAGCCTGGGCGAGTACACGGCCCTCGCCGCGGCCGGCGTCCTCACCGTCGGCCGCGCCGCCGCCCTCGTGGCGGTCCGGGGCCGGGCGATGCGGGAGGCGGCGCTGGCCCGCGAGGGAACGATGGGCGTGCTGGTGGCGGCGCCCGTGGCGGCGGCCGAGAAGCTGGTGGGCGAGCTTCGCGCCGAGGGCGCCGAGGTGTGGGTCGCCAACGTCAACGCCCCGGGCCAGACCGTGGTCTCCGGCTCCCCGCAAGGGGTCGTCGAGGTCGCGGAACGGGCCGGCTCGATCGGGGGCAGGGTGCTCCGGCTGCCGGTCGGCGGGGCCTTCCACAGCCCGTACATGGCTCCGGCCGCCGAGGCGCTGGGGCGCGCGCTGCGGGAGACCGTGTTCGCCGAGGGACAGGTGCCGGTGGTGGCCAACGTCGACGCGGTGGCGCAGCCGGGGCGGGCCGACTGGCCGGCGCTCGGCGTCCGGCAGTTGACCTCTCCGGTGCTGTGGGAGCGGAGCGTGCGGACCCTCACCGGGCCGCTCGGCTGCCGCCGCCTCGTCGAACTCGGTCCCGGACGCACCCTCACGGGGCTCACCCGCCGGATCGACGCGGACGTCGAAGCCGTCGCGGTGGACTCGCCCGAGGCCCTGCGTGTCCTGTCGGCGGTCGAACGATGAACGGTCCGGTGGTGAGCGGCCGGCCGGTGGGTGCCGTCGCCCAGAAATCGCAGCGGATCAGCGGCATCGGAGTGCTCGACAAGGCATCCACTCTGCTCGACGTGGTGGAGAAGGGGCCGGCGTCCCTGGCCGACCTCGTCGCCGTCAGCGGGTTCAAGCGCCCCACCGTGCACCGGATCGCCCTGGGGATGGAGCGACTCGGGCTGCTCGCCCGGGACTTCAGGGGCCGGTTCGTGCTCGGTCCCCGGCTGGGGAACATCGCCGTGGAGGTGCAGCGCGACCAGCTGGTCAAGGCGGCGGTTCCGGTCCTCGACGACCTGTACACGCTGACCGGGCTGCCCGCCCGGATGTTCCGGCGGCGCGGCGCCATGCAGGTCTGTGTCGGCACCTCCGGGGACGGCGGCGACGTCCTGGACGACCTGCCGGTCGGTACGGCCCGGCCGGCCAACTCCGGCCCCGTCGCGCAGGCCCTGCTCGCCTGGGAGGAGCCCGAGGCACTGTACGAGGGGCTGATCAGCGCCCGCTTCACCGCCGCGCAGCTCTCCCTCGTACGGCGCCGGGGGTGGGCGCACGGCCCCGACCCGATGGTGCCGGGCGCGGTCTCCACCGTCGTGCCCGTCCTCGGTACGGGCACCCGCGTGGTGGCCGCGCTCGCGCTCACCGGACGGCTCCCCCGCATGCCCGAGAACCCGAACCGGCTGCTGCTCGACGCGCTGATCGACGCGGCGGGCGAACTCGGCGACGGCCTGGTGCGGTCGGGGACCGTGCTGCGCCAGGGCAGCCGGTAGCCGCGGCGCTCGCGGCGGCCTTCCGGAAGCCGGCGGGCGGGGGAGCCGCCAGGCCGCGGAGCCCGGTGGCCGGCCGGTGCCCGGCGCACCGTGCGGGTGGAGCACGGCCGGCCCGCCCCTGCCCGCGGTCACTCGCAGCCGTGCCGCCAGTTCCAGCCGACGAAGGTGTTCTTCAGCTCCACGTCGAAGGTGCACTCAGCGGTCCCGTCGGCGGCGAGCCGGACGGACGAGTGGTGGGTGTTGGCGTACCGGTCGCCGGACGGGTCGAAGATCCCCTGGTAGGTGAAGGAGGCGTCGGCCCGGGTGGCCACCGCGGAGCAGCCGGTGGCGCAGTCCTGGCCGTCGGAGGCCGACGTGAGCGACCAGCCGGCGTCCCACGGCTCACGGTTCCACCCCTGGGTCGCGTCGGAGCCGGCCGAGGTGATCCGGCCGTCGGCGATCGACCAGTCGGCCGTGGTGTAGAGGCCGGTCATCCGGATGTTGCAGCAGTCGTACATCTCGTTCCAGCTGCGCAGGTGACGGTCGGCGGCCGCGGCGGCCGCCGGACCCCGCGCGGTGGACCCGGCGGCCGAGGTGGCCGGGACGTGGCGGACCGGGCCCCGCTGGAGGGTGCAGTCCGCGCCGACGGTCACCGTCTGCGTCGCGGCCTTGCCCGCCGGTGGCACCGGGAGCGTCCCGGTCAGCCGCACTCCCGCACAGGACCGCGCGCCGTCCGACGGACCGGTGGGTGCCGCGGTCGCCGTACCGCCGAGAAGGGAGACCAGGCCGACGAGGGCCAGTGCCGTGGATGCCATTGTTCTGCGCAATTCACTGTTCCTTTCTTCGAGTTCTTCGATGTGCGAGCGTAACGGCGCCTGCCCCACGTTCCACCGGTGGAAAGAAATAGTTGGCAGGAAGGTGTACGGGGCTGGTGAGCGATGCCGTCCGGCCTGTAGTGGCACTTTCATGTCACCGCACTTGGTCCGGTGCCGGACGCGGTGCCAGAGTCGTGGCCGACGACCGTTGCCGTTCGGGGCGACGAATTGTGGTTCGTCGGTCTGGCGGAGGGAGTTATCGCTTGAGTGCCATACGCATGTGCCCGCCCTGGAAAGGGCCTTCGACGCGCCCTGAATCCGGGCTGATCGAGCAACTCGTACGGGATTCTCCGGAGTTCGCGGCGAGAATGCGGGAGTCGTTGGACGCCGCCGAGAAGTGCCTGGCGGACTGCCTGCGCGACGCCCCCGCTCCCGCCGTGGCCGCCCTGCTGGGCCGGCTCGTGGCGGCGGACACCGCGCGCTTGAGGTCTCTTCTGGTGCTGCTGGGCGCGGAGTTCGGCGCGTCGTGGCGGGACGGGATCACCCAGGCGGCCGTGACGACGGAACTCCTCCATCTGTCGCTGACCCTGTCGGCCGCCCGGCCGTCCGCCGTCCCCCCGGCCGGACGGGCCGGGCCCGCCGACGGCGGGTGCCCGGACGCGGTGGCCGCGGCCGACTGGCTGCTGGCACGGTCGGCCCAGCTGTCCGCAGGGCTCGGCCCCGGCGCGCTGCGGCTCAACGCCCGCACCGCGGGCCGGCTGGCGGCGGGACAGCTGCGCGAACTCGCCGGGCCGGTCCCGGGCGAGGACCCGGTGGCCCACTACGTCGAGGTGACGGCGGGCACGGCGGCGGCGCCGTTCGCCATGGCGCTGGGCATCGGCGCCCTCCAGGCAGACGCTCCGCGCCGGTACGTACGGGCCCTGACCGACTGCGGTGAACACCTCGGCGCCGCCCTCACCATCGCCGACGACCTGCTCGCCGCGTGGACCCCGGCCACCGCGCACACCCGGTACGCCGGCGGGCCGTTCGGGCACCGCCGGCCCGGGTCCGCCGAGAGCGGCCGGCCGTCGGTGCGGCCGGCCCGCCCGGGCCTCACCCCGCGCGGCGCCCGGCTGCGCGGCCTGTTGACGGCAGGCGCGCTCCGGGAGGCCCCCGGCACCGGAGGCCCGGTCGGAGAGGCCCCGGGCACCGGTGGCCCGGTCGGCACGGCCGGTACCGCGGGCCGGACCGGCACCGTCGACGTGGCGGGCCGAACGGGCGCCGTCGACGCGGCCGACCGGACCGGCGCCGTCGACGCGGCCGGTGCCCAGGGCCAGGCGGGCGCCCGCCGGCAGGTGCTGGCCCTCATGCGCACCGCTCCCGCCGTCCGGCAGGTCACGGAGGCCATGCAGCTGCGCCTGGACCACGCCAGGGCCGCCGTCGGTGTCCTGCCGTCCCTGCCGGCGCGACGGGCGATCTACGCCCTGTGCGACCTCGTCGCCGAACGCATCTGCTGATCCAGCTGATCCACAGGCATCACAGGCATCACAGGAGGAGTTGGCCATGACGACGCACGACCGGGTGGGCGAGCTCACACAGCTGCGTGAGGAGGTCCTCGCGGGAGTCGGCAGCGCCACCGAGGTCCAGCACGCCAAGGGCAAACTGACCGCACGCGAACGCCTCGCGCTCCTCTTCGACGAGGGATCCTTCACCGAGGTCGAGCAGTTGCGCCGGCACCGGGCCACCGGCTTCGGGCTGGAGGCGAAGAGACCCCACACCGACGGGGTGGTGACCGGATGGGGCCGGATCCACGGCCGTACCGTCTTCGCCGTCGCCCATGACTTCCGGATCTTCGGCGGCGCCCTCGGCGAGGCCCACGCCGCGAAGATCCACAAGGTGATGGATCTCGCGCTCGCCGCCGGAGCGCCGCTGGTCTCCCTCAACGACGGGGCGGGCGCGCGGATCCAGGAGGGCGTCTCGGCGCTGGCCGGCTACGGCGGCATCTTCCAGCGCAACGTCCGGGCCTCCGGGGTGATCCCGCAGATCAGCGTGATGCTCGGCCCGTGCGCGGGCGGTGCGGCCTACAGCCCGGCGCTCACCGACTTCGTGTTCATGGTCCGGGACATCTCGCAGATGTTCATCACCGGGCCGGACGTGGTGAAGGCGGTCACCGGCGAGGAGATCTCCCACAGCGGGCTGGGCGGGGCCGACGTGCACGCCGGGACGTCGGGAGTGGCGCACTTCGCCTACGACGACGAGGAGACGTGCCTCGCCGACGTCCGCTACCTGCTGTCGCTGCTGCCCGCGAACAACCGGGAGCTGCCGCCCGCCGAGGCCGGTACGGATCCCGCCGGCCGGCGCTGCGAGCGGCTGCTGGACCTGGTGCCGCAGGACGGCAGCCGGCCGTACGACATGGGTGCCGTGATCGCCGAGATCGTCGACGACGGCGAGTACATGGAGGTGCACGAGCACTGGGCGGCCAACGTCGTCACGGCCCTCGCCCGGCTCGACGGCCAGGTCGTCGGCATCGTGGCCAACCAGCCCCGGTCCTTCGCCGGGGTGCTGGACATCCAGGCCTCGGAGAAGGCCGCGCGGTTCGTGCAGATGTGCGACGCCTTCAACATCCCGCTGGTGACACTGGTCGACGTGCCGGGTTTTCTGCCCGGGGTCGACCAGGAGCACGGCGGGATCATCCGGCACGGCGCCAAGCTGCTGTACGCGTACTGCAACGCCACGGTGCCGCGGATCCAGGTGATCCTGCGCAAGGCGTACGGCGGGGCGTACATCGTGATGGACTCCCGGTCGATCGGCTCGGACCTGTCGTTCGCGTGGCCCACCAACGAGATCGCGGTGATGGGCGCGGAGGGCGCCGCGAACGTCGTCTTCCGGCGCCGGATCCAGGAGGCGAGCGACCCCGAGGCGATGCGCGCCCAGTTGGTCAAGGAGTACCGGGCCGAGCTGATGCACCCGTACTACGCGGCCGAACGCGGCCTGGTGGACGACGTGATCGACCCCGCCGACACCCGGTCGGCGCTGATCGGGGCGCTGGCGATGCTGCGTGCCAAGCACGTCCCGCTGCCCTCCCGCAAGCACGGCAACCCTCCGGTGTGAAGGAGCCAGTCATGACGGCGACGGTGAGTGTGTTCGACGGGCCGCTCGGTCCGGCCCTGTTCAAGGTGGTCAGCGGCAGCCCCTCCGCGGAGGAGCTCGCCGCCGTCACGGCCGTGCTCACGGCTCTCGCGGCCCGGACCGTCCCCGCCCCGCGTCCCGCGCGGGCCGACGCGGGCTGGCGCCGGCCGCACAGGTTCCCGCCCGTGTCCTGGCGGGCGTCCGAGCAGTCGGTTGGCAGCTAGCTGCCACGTTCGTTGTCGACCCCCGGGCGCCCTGTTAGCCAGTACAAAGCGGAGTGAACGGGTCAACCGGGGCCAGTCGCTCGACAGGAGGGCAGCTCGTGCTTCAGGTGGCGTTCCGGATCCTGGGGCCGTTGGACATCCGTGCCGACGGGCGGCCGGTGGTGCTCACCGGTGCCCGTCAGCGCACCATCATGTCGATGCTGCTGCTCTCGCCCAACCGGATCGTCTCGGTGGACGCGCTCGCCGACGCCGTCTGGCACGGCAACCCGCCCCCCACCGCCCGCAACCAGATCGCGATCTGCGTCTCGGCGCTGCGCAAGGCGCTCAAGACGGCGGCCGGGGTCCAGGACGTGCTGGTCACCAGTCACCCCGGCTACATGCTCTTCGCCGGCGAACACCGCATCGACGCCGTCGAGTTCGAGGAACAGGTCGCCGCGGGCCGGGCGGCCTCCCGCAGCGGCCGGCCCGAGGAGGCGTGCGCCCGCTTCGCCGAGGCGCTCGCCCTGTGGCGCGGCCCCGCCCTGGAGGGCATCACGTCCCCGCCGGTGGAGGTCGCGACCGCCCGGCTGGCCGAGATGCGGTTCGGTGTCTACGGGGAGTACATGGGGCTTCGCCTGGAGCGGGGCGAGCACCACGAGGTGATCGGCGAGCTGGCCGCGTTCGTCCGGGAACACCCGTTGCGCGAGCAGGCCATGGCCCATCTGATGCTCGCCCAGTACCGTTCCGGGCGCCGCGCCGAGGCGCTGGAGACCTACCGCGAGGGGCGGCTGCTGCTCGCCGAGGAACTCGGCATCGACCCCGGCCCCGCGCTGCGGGAACTGCACGAGGAGATCCTCGCCGACTCGCCGAAGCTGGGCAGGCCCGTCGAACCGGCGGCGCCCGCGCCCGCGGCGGTCGTGTCGCAGCTGCCCGCCAGCGTCGCGTCGTTCACCGGCCGGCACGCCGAACTCGCCGCTGTGGACCGGTTGCTGGACCACCTCGGCGGAACCGCACTGCCGGTCGGGTCGATCACCGGCATAGGGGGTGTGGGCAAGACCGCGCTCGCCGTCCACTGGGCCCACCAGACCGTCGGCCGGTTCCCCGACGGCCAGCTCTACGCCGACCTGCGCGGCTACGACGAGGAGGCCCCGCGCCCGCCCGGCGCCGTACTGGACCGGTTCCTGCGGGCGCTCGGCGTGCCGGGCGCGGACATACCCGCCGACCAGAACGAGCGGGCCGCCCTGTTCCGCAGCGTCCTCGACGGCCGGCGGGTCCTGATCGTCCTCGACAACGCGCGCTCCTTCCAGCAGATCCACCTCCTGCTCCCGGCCGGCGGCCGCTGCTGCGTGCTGGTGACCAGCCGCGACCCGATGGGCGGCGCCCTCGCCGGCGACTACGCCTTCGTACCGCTGCACCTGGACGCCCTGGAGCAGGACGAGTCGATCGCGCTGCTGTCACGGGTGACCGGCGACGGCCGGCTGGCCGCCGACCCGGTCGCCGCGGCCCGGCTCAGCGCGCTGTGCGACCGGCTGCCGCTCGCGCTGCGGATCGCCGCCGCGCGCCTCGCGGCCAAGCCGCACTGGTCCGTACGCACCCTGGTGGCACGGCTGGAGGACCAGCGCCGACGGCTGGACGAACTCAGCCCGGACGAGCGCGGTGTGCGGGCCGGGCTGCGGCTGAGCTACCGCGACCTGCCGGCCGCCACCGCCCGGATGTTCCGGCTGCTCGGCTCGCTGAACGTGCCCGACTTCGCCTCCTGGGCCGGGGGCGCGCTGCTGGACCTGGACCCGCTGGACGCCGAGGATCTCATCGAGGAACTCGTCGACGCGCAGCTGCTGGTGCCGTTCTCCTCCGCCACCGGCCATGTGCGGTACCGCTTCCAGGGGCTGCCCCGGCTGTTCGCCCGCGAAGTGTCCCTGGCCGAGGACCCGGAGGACGAGCGCCGCGCCGCGCTGCGCCGGGTCGCCGGAAGCTGGCTGGCCCTGGCCGCGGAGGTGCATCGCCGGCTGTACGGCGGCGACTACACCCTCGTCCACGGGCCGGCCCCGCTCAGGCCGCTGCCCGGGCACCTCACCGAGGACCTGCTCGCGGACGCCATGGAGTGGCTGGAGAGCGAACGCGCCTCCCTCGTCGGCCTGGTGGACCAGCTGGCCCGGGAGGACGAGTCCGCGTACGCCTGGGATCTGGCGGTCACCGGGGTCACCCTCTTCCAGAGCCGCAACTACCTGGAGGACTGGCGCCACTGCTGCGAGGCGGCCCTGGCCGCCGCCCGGCGGGCCGGGGACCGGCTGGGCGAGGCGGTGATGCTGCACTCGCTCGGCACACTGGAGATCGTCCGCTGGGAGCACGGCACCGCCGAGGGCCATCTCACCTCGGCGCTGCGCCTGTTCGACGAGGAGGGCGAGGAGAAGGGGCGGGCCCTGGTGCTGCGCAACCTGGCGCTGTGCGAGCGCCACCGCGGGGACCTGGCCGCCGCGCACGATCTGGGGCAGGGCTCCCTGGAGCTCTTCCGCCGGGTCGGCGACCGTTACGCGGAGGCCCATGTCCTCGGACTGCTGGCCCAGATCGAACTCGAACGCGGGCACCTCGCGGCGAGCCTGGGGCTGTCCTTCGAGGCGGTCGAACGCAGCCGGGAACTGGGCACCGTGCGCGGGGAGGCGCAGAGCACCGTCCGGCTCGCCGAGGCGCTGATCCACCAGGGGGACGGTGAACGGGCGGAGGCGGCCTGCCGGCGCGCGCTGGACCTGGTGCGCGGCACCGGGGACCGCCGCGGCGAGACCCATGCGCTGCGCGCGCTGGGGGAGGCACTGTGGTGCCAGGACCGGCTCGACGAGGCCGCAACGGTGCTCGAGGAGGCGCTCGCGGCCGCCGGCGAGGTGCCGGACCGCTATCTGGAGGCGCGGGTCGGGACCGTCCTCGGCTGTGTGCGGGCCCTGCTGGGCGACCGGGTCCGGGCGGCGGGCTGCTGCAAGGTGGCCGACGACCTGTTCGCCGAGGTGGGGGACCGGGCCTGGCGGGAGCGGACGGTCCGGCTGCTGGACCTGCTGGCCCAGGGCGGCCGGCTCGACCCGGCGGAACTCTTCACCCTGGTACGGGCCTGAGGACGGGCCGGCACGGCGTCAGGTCCAGGGGTCGTCGCTCCGGGTACTCCGGGTACGGGGGGCCGCGGCCTGGGCGATGGGGGAATGCTGCATGACGTCCTCCTGGGGGGATGGCTCCGCGCTGTTGGAAAAAAGGTACGGAAGGGCACCTGTCCCAGCGGTTTCGTATCGCTTTCGCGGGCCCGAAATCGCCCCGATGCCCCGGTGGAAGGGCATATCGGTAGCGTCTCGCGGCAGACGGTCCGGCATCCGGCGCGGGCCCGTGCGGCGAGGAAGACACCATGGACTTCAAGGTCCTCGGCCTGGTGACGGCCGAGCGTGAAGGCCGTGCGGTCGCGCTCGACGGTGCCAAGCAGCGCACCGTTCTGGCGGCCCTGCTGCTGGCCCGCGGCGCGGTCCTGACGGACGAGCGGCTCACCGCCCTGCTGTGGAGCTGGGACCCGCCGGCCTCCGCCACCAGCCAGCTCTACACGTACGTCTCGCGGCTGCGGACCCGGCTCGGCGCGGACGTCGTCCTGGAACGCACCGGCCTCGGCTACCGGATGGACACCGGCGACGCCGCGTTCGACTGGGACACCTTCCGCGCCCTCGCCGCGGCGGGCGGCGCCGACCTGAAGGCGGGCCGGTACGCGGCGGCCGAGCGCCGGCTCGCACAGGCCCTCGCGGTCTGGAACGGGCCGGCGCTCACCGGCGTCACCGCACGCCTCGCCGAGGCCGAGGGACCCGGCATGGAGGAGTCCCGGCTGGGTGCCCTGGAGCAGCACGCCGAAGCCGCGCTCGCCCTGGGCCGGCATGCCGAGGCGGTCCCCGGCCTGACCCGCGAGGTGGCCCGGCACCCGCTGCGCGAACACCTGCGCGTGCTGCTGATGACGGCGCTGCACCGCTGCGCCCGCCAGGGCGACGCCCTCGCGGTCTACGAGGAGGGCCGCCGGGTCCTCGCCGGGGAACTCGGCATCGACCCGGGCGCGGAACTGCGCACGCTGCACCAGGAGATCCTCACCGACTCGGTCCCCGGCCGTCCCTTCGCGCCGTCCGGCGAGGAGGAGGACGGGCCGCCGGCCGCGCGTGCCATGGCGTGGGCCTCGGCGGCGAGTTCGCGGGTGTAGTGCATACAGGCGACGAGGTACGCGCGGTGCTGCTCGC
>NZ_JBSFTY010000128.1:0-17999 GCF_053591515.1 Streptomyces sp. NPDC003011 | reverse complement strand
CGTCGACCTCGCGGCGGGCTACTTCCTCGAACCCGCCACGCCCGGACACGCCGCCGAGGTGATCAGGGGCCACGGCGTGCGGCACCGCGCCGATCTCCGCCGCGGGCTCCGGGGCCGGGGCCACCTCGACCGCGTGCACCGGTCTCGCGGGCACGCTCGCCGGGGCCGTCCGCCCCCGGCCGCGGCTCGGCACCGGGCTCTCGCCGCGCCGGAGGCGGTCGCGTACATCGGCGACGGTCGCCGGGGCCAGACCCACCTGTGCCGCGATCTGCCGCAGAGAGGCGCCCGGGTTGTCGCGCAGCAGCTGGCCTGCCCGTTCCCGCCGGTGCGAGGAGTCGACGGGCCGGACCCTGCCGTCCCGTCCTATCCTGCGGTCCGCCTGCGGAAGGGCCGTCTCCTTGCGCAGGCCCGCCACCCGTTTCGGGGACAGGCCCGCGACGGCGGCCACGGCGCGGTCGGACCATCTCGGATGCGAGGCGAAGATGCTCATCGCCGCGGCCTTGCGGTCCGCCGCGGACAGGGGACGTCCGTGTGCGATGTTGGTCGCCACCGCCAGCAGCCGGGCGTCGGTCTGCTCCCCGTCGAAGAACCGCACCGCGATGCGGTCCTGTCCCCGCAGCTCGGCCACGCGCAGCCGGTGGACGCCGTCGATGACGGTCATGCTCGCGCGGTGGACCAGGATGGGCGGGAGTTCGGCGGACGTCTCCGCCAGGGTGCGAATGTGCTCGGTGTCCTCGCCGTCGACTCGTGGGGAGAAGCCGGTCGCCAGCATGCCGACGGGGATTTCTTCTACGGGCTGCTCCCTGAACAGGGAGTCACGCAATCGAATCAGGTATTCCGCGTCTTCTCGACCCATGAGTTTCCCCCTGGACGAAGCCGATCTGGTTCACGAGAAGCGGTACTCACTGCCAGCCGTGGTCGTCCTCGCCGGCCGAGTACGTCATGGCCGCACTGATCTGCACCTGATTTTCCGCCGGCTGGCTGTCGGCGGTCGCGGCGAATCCGCTCGCCATCGCCAAGAAAACGGCGGCCACGACTGCACGACGTACGGCATTGCGACAAACAGCGCGATTCATTGCTTCCGCCTTTCCCTCTGCTGCAATTCGCTGACGGGAAATAGGTTGCCGTCTGCGGAAGGCGCAGGGAAAGGGGGGACGCCGGGGTCAAACCGGCCGTGGCCTACTCAGGACACAGGGCCGCCCCGGTGCGCCGGCCGGGCCGCGGCCTCACGCCTCGGCTTCCGGCCTCAGCAGCGGCACCTCGGCGCGCACCAGCTCCCAGTCCCTCAACTGCGGTACGAAGAGGGCCACATGACACCACAGGGCGTCGGCCGCAGCCTCGGCCTCGGCCAGCGAATCGGCCCGCAGATAGAGGCCCAGGACCGGATGGGGCAGCGCGTCGGCGTGCACACTGACGTGCTCGAAGCCACCCCGGCCGGCGCAGGCACGGGCGATGGGACCCGCGACCGAGGGCGACAGCGCCGTGCCGCGCCGACGGGGCCGGACAGATACGTGGACGAGATACATGAGGGGACCTGGTGGGAGTCGGAGGGCCAAGGACGACTTCGGTCGAATCCACCTCCAGTGTGATGGATCGCGTGTACCGAAATATATGGCCAATAAGGGAATCGTGAATCGATTCGGCCAAAAGCTGCTGCCCTCTTGCTGAGCCGCATCGCGATCACATAGCGTAGATCATCCGTTTGAGCGCTCGGACGCACCGCGCTCAGGCTGCACGGTTGACAGGGGGAGCGCCTAGGAATGCTGAACTCGCTCGGACTTGACCCACTGGCCGAATCCGTCTACCGGGTCATGCTGAACAGACCGCAGGGAGTGGCCGATATCTGCCTGCGGTTGGATCTGTCCGAGGAAGCGGTACGCAGCGCACTGGACCGGCTCAGCGCCCTGGCTCTCATCCGCGCATCCACCGAGAATCCCCACCGGCTGCACGCGGTGAGCCCTCATGTGGGCATGGAGCTGCTGATCGCCCAGCAGCAGGCCGAACTCGCCGAGCAGCAGCAGCGGCTGGAGGCGAGCCGGGCGGCGGCGGCCAGGTTCCTCCTGGACTACGACGGAGACCATGAGTCCGTACCGGCCGAAGCCGGTGTCACCTACCTCAACGGCCTGGACTCCATCCGCGACCACCTGGCCATGCTCAACAGCAAAGTGTCGACGGAACTCCTCACCTTCGCCCCGGGCGGCCCGCAGACGCCGGAGAACATGAGGGCGTCCCGACCGCTCAACCAGAAACTGCTCGAGCGTGGTGTCCGGATGCGCACCATCTATCTGGACAGCATCCGAAGCGATCGCGCGACCGCGGACCACGCGCACTGGCTCGTCGAGCAGGGATGCCACGTGCGCACCGTGCCGTCCCTGCCGAACCGGATGATCATCTACGACCGCGAGTCCGCTGTGATCGCCTCGGATGCCGACGACACCTCGGCCGGAGCGGTGCAGTTGAGCTCGCCGGGGATGATCACGGTGCTGCACGCCCTGTTCGAGAGCGTGTGGCAGTCTGCCGCGCCGCTGGAGGAACCCGCGCATCCGGATCCCGGAGGCCTGACCCGCCAGCAGGCCGAGGCGCTCAGGCTGCTGGCGCTCGGCCACACCGACGAGGCCATAGCCAAGCGGCTCGGCGTGTCACCACGCACCGCTCGTCGCATCGCCTCCGGCCTCATGACGTACCTGAACGCCCGAAGCCGCTTCCAGGCAGGCGTGTTCGCCGTGCAGAAAGGATTCCTCTCCTCACCTGTGGAGTGACGAGTCCCGGCACGCGCCCGGTACCCGGCCTGCCTCGGACTCCGTCACTGCACGGCCACCGGCTCCGGCACCCGCTGCGGGGCCCGCGTCCCGGCCCCCAGCAGGCGGAGCGCCTCCTCGGCCGTCTCGGCGACCTGGATCAGCCGGCGCTCGTGCGCCGCGATGAAGCCCTCGGCGACCAGATGGTCGAGCATCGCGAGCATCGGGTCGTAGAACCCGCGGTGGTTGAGGACCACCACCGGCTTGGTGAGCAGCGACAACTGGTTCCAGGTGGCGACCTCCATGAGCTCGTCCAGCGTTCCCAGGCCGCCCGGCAGTACCGCGAACCCGGAGGCCAGCCGGTACATGAGCGCCTTGCGATGGTGCATGGTGCGCACGAGGAAGATGGTGCCGGGCGCGCGGTCGGCTCGCTCACGGTCGTGCAGGGTCCGCGGGATGACTCCGGTGACGCCACCGCCGTGTTCCATCACACCGTCGGCGACGGCACGCATCACACCGACGCCACCGGCTCCGTAGACGAGGTTCAGGCCATGGCGGGCGAGTGCGGCGCCGAAGTCCCGGGCGAAGTCGAGGTGTTCTGGCCTGGTGCCCGCGCGGGCCCCGCAGAAGACAGCGATGCTGCGGCTCTTCCTGGTCGGGTTCACAGATCCTCCAGTCCGATCGTGCGCAGCGCGGAGCGCAGCAGCACCCGCGCCCCGGCCACGAGGTCCTCGGGGGCGGTGTTCTCCTCCGGCACGTGACTGACGCCGCCGATGCTCGGCACGAAGATCATGCCGATCGGCGCGATGTCGGCCATGAACTGGGCGTCGTGTCCGGCACCGCTCGGCAACTCCTCGTGTGCCAGGCCGAGTTCGTCGGCGCTACGGGCGATCGCCGCACGCAGCCGGCGGTCGGTGGAGACCGGGTCGGAGCGGGTCTCGGCCACCACCTCGATCTCGGTTCCGGTCGCTTCGGCGATGTCGCACAGCATCGTGCGCAGCGCCTTTTCGGCGTCTCCCGCACGCCAGACGTCGGTGTCCCGCAGGTCCACCGTCATCCGCACCGCGCCGGCGATGGTGTTCGGGGTGTTCGGATGAGGGGCGATCCGGCCCACGGTGGCCACCCGGCACAGTTTCCGCTGGCCGGCGATGTGTTCCGCCGCCAGCACCACGCGGGCCGCCGCGGCCAGCGCGTCGGAGCGGGCGTCCATCGGGGTGGTCCCCGAATGCCCGGCCGCGCCCCGGATCTCCAGCGTGAGCACGATGCGTCCGGTGATCGCCTCCACGACACCGATACGGCTGCCGCTGCGCTCCAGCACCGGGCCCTGCTCCACATGGAGTTCGAGGTACGCCGCCACCGACTCCCTCGGCCAGGAGGCGCTGCCCAGGGCGTCGAGGTCGCCGCCGGCAAGGCGCAGCGCGTCGCGCAGCGGCCGCCCCTGGTGGTCGCACGGCTCCCGGGGAAGGTCCGCGATCCGTCCTGCGACGGCCATGGAACCCCAGAACGGCTGCGGGAAGAGCGCGCCCTCCTCGTTGGCGAACGCGACGGCCACGGGTTCGCGCCGCAGACCGATGCCGGACTCGACGACCGTCTGGAGGACCTCCAGGGCCGCGATCACGCCGTAGGCGCCGTCCAGCCGGCCGCCGTCGACCACGGTGTCCAGATGCGAGCCCACCATCACGACCTGTCGGTCGGCCGTGGGCTGCCGGGTGTGCCGCTGCCGCACGACGATGTTCCCCGCCGCGTCGACGGCCGGGAACAGCCCGGCGGTCCGCGCCTCCTCCATCAGATAGGCACGGGCCTCGCGGTCGGCCGGGCTGAACCCCGTACGGGTGATGCCGCCGGTGGCGGGGTCAGCCCCTATCCGCCCCAGTTCCTCGACGCGGCGCAGCAGCCGTTCGGCGTCGATGTCGAGGGTCAGTGCACCGGTCCGCTCGACAAGCGTGTGGCTCATGTGTCTTCCTCTCCCTTCCAGTGGCAGGGGATTCAGCCCAGCAGTGAGAACCGGGCTTCCGGCGGGATGTACAGACGATCCGTCTCGGTGACGCCGAAGGCCTCGTAGAACGCGGGGACATGGCCGAGGACGCCGTTGCAGCGGAACTCCGGCGGTGCGTGGGAGTCGTGCGTGAGCCGCTCCCGCATCCGGTCCCGGGTGCGCTTGGCCCGCCACATGGTGGCCCACACCATGAAGAACCGGCGCATATGGCGCCGGTACGGCTCCCCGGTGACGCCCAGCGCGTCGAGGTGCGCGGCGAAGGCCTGCTGGGCGACGGTCAGGCCGGTGATGTCGGCGATGTTCTCGCCGAGCGTGCGTGCCCCGCTGACGCGGGCGCCGTCGGCTCCGCGCGGGCAATACCCGTCGTACTGCCGTACCAGCAGGGCGCCGCGGCGCTCGAACTCGGCCCGGTCCTCGGCGTCCCACCAGGCGTGCAGCCGGCCGTGCCCGTCGTAACGGGATCCGCGGTCGTCGAATGCGTGCGACATCTCATGGCAGACGATCGAGCCCAGCAACGCCATGTTGCGTGCCGGGTCACCGGCCGCGTCGAACACCGGCGGCCGCATGAGGGCCGCGGGGATCACCACCTGGTTCAGGCTGTGCCGGTAGTAGGCGGTGACGGACTGCGGCGGCACCTTCCAGTCCGACCGGTCGACCGGGCCGCCCAGGCGGTCGAGCTCACGGGCGATGTGCCAGGCGCGGGAGCGTTTGACGTTGCCCACCAGGTCCTTGGGGTCCGTGCGCAGGCTCGTGCAGTCGGCCACAGCCGCCGGGGCGCCGATGTCGAAGCGCATGGCGTCGAGCTTGGCCAGCGCGGCCCGCCGGGTGCCGGGTCGCATCCACCGCGCGCCCTCCAGGCAGCGGCGGTAGGTGCCGACGAGATCGTCCACCAGCTGCCGTACGGCTGCCAGCGTGCCGGGCGTCAGGTGCTCGTGCAGGTACCGGGCCCCGACGACCTCACCGAGGGCCGTCTGCACGAAGGCGCTGGCCCGCCTGGTACGCGGCCACGGCTGCCGGGCGCCGGTGAGCTCCCGCCAGTACCAGCGGAAGTGCTCGGCGAAGACCGCGTGCGTCCCGAACGGCGCCATCTCGTGCACGTACCGCCAGGCGAGCCAGAGCCGCAGCAGCCGCAGATCCGTGCCGGCCCACCACTCCTCCAGCGCCACCAGGAATCCCGCCGGCCGGACACGCACGACCACCCCCGGGTCCGACACCCCGAGGCCTCGCAGCCAGTCCGCCCACGAAAGCCCCCGGTCTCGCGCGCGGAGTTCACCGACGGAGTACGGCAGGGCCGGAGCCGTCCGCGCGGACGCGGGTGCCGCCGAGCCGGTGTGCGGCGCCGCGGCGCCGGCGGCCGCGGAGTCCGCGGCGGCGCCCGGGGAACCCGTGCCGGCGCCCGGGGAGTTTGCGGCGGTGCGGGCGAAGGCGGGGGCCTCGGGCGCTTCCGCGGCCGCGGAAGCGCGTGCATGGAGCTGGGCCAAGGCCGTTTCCGCACGCAGGACGCACTCGGCGGCCTCGGCAGGGGCGGGCAGGCCGGCGTGAGCGAGCATGGCGCTCACGTGCCGGAGGTATCCGGGCAGCAGCTCTTCGTGGCCGTCCGCGTGGTAGAGCGCGGGGCGCGGCAGGCCCAGGCCGGACGCGGTCAGTGTCAGGGAGTAGCGGGAGCCGTCGGCCGGGTCCGCCGAGACGGAGGGCTCCAGCGCGCCTCGCACGCCTTGTGCCTGCAGCCGTCCCAGGACGGCGGCCAGCTCCCGTCGGTCGCGTGCGGAAAGGATGCCGGCCAGGTCCTCGGCCAGGGGCGTCGCTCCGCGCGACTCGATCTCCGCCTCGTCCATGAAGCTCGCGTACAGGTCCGCGATCGCCCGCGAAGCGCAGTCGCCGTCACCGGGACCGGCCGCAGCCCGTCGGATGACGCGGACGACATCGTCCTCGACCTCCTCGGCCAGCAGCGACAGCAGCGTCACCTCGGCGCGGTGCTCCGGCAGCACGAAGGCGTCCGACCAGGGCCCGTTGACGTGCCGGTGGAAGTCGTCCTGCGGCCGCACCGACAGGTCGGCCGTGAGGTCGCCGGGGCGCGGCCCCGCTCCACCGGCCGCCGGGCCGCCGGGAGCGGGGTCGGGACGTGTCGCCCCAGTCGTCGCGTACACGGCGCTCAGGCCTCCGCTCGGCCCACGGCCTGGAGGACGCCGAGGCGGGCGAGCTGCCGGGCCGCGCGGACGGAACGGTCTTCGGGGGCCCCCGCGAGGAATCCGCCGACCGGCAGCGAACCGCCGCGCTCCAGTGCGCGCAGCGTGTCGGCGACGGCGTCGGGCACGGCCAGCCGGTGGCCGTTGACCAGCAGGGAGGTCTTGCCGTCGAGGCTCGCCCCGAGCTCGACGGGGGCCTCGGTGCGCCGCACCCGCGCCTCGGCGGTGAGGGCGTCCAGGGCGGCCAGCCGCGCGAACTCCCGCGACCGGTCCACACCCGCCCGCGCCCGCCCGGCCTCGGCGAGGCGCTCGGTCTCGTCGTCGGCCGCCAGCGCGACGAGACGGGCGCACAGCTCGGCGACCTTCTCGCGGTACCGGTCCGCGGTCCGGCCGCGGTGGCCGCCGGCGCCGTCGCGGGCAGTGGCGTCGCCGAGGAACGGCACGTCGTGGAACTCCTCGTCGCGCACGAGTTCCTGGACCGTTTCCACCAGCAGGTCGCGCCAGCGCCGCGGGGCGACGGTGACCGAAAGGTGCAGTGAGACCTGCTCCCTGGCGGCCGCGGCGTGCGGCGTCCCGTACGGCAGGTAGAGCACGTCCCCGGGGTGCAGGGTGGTGCGCAGCGCCGGCTCACCGAGCTGGTCGGCCGGGTAGCGGACGCTGTCCCCGCGCCGGTCGGCGGGTGGCTGCCAGACCTGCCAGTCCTTCGTTCCCTCGATCTGGACGACGAAGACGTCGACCGGGTCGTGGTGCGGGGCGTACCCGTCGTGCCCGGCCGGCGTCAGGAAGGCGACGACCTCGGCGGGGCAGGCGAAAGTGCCGGCGAAGACGTCCGCGAGGTGCCGGGCCGTGGGCAGGAGGTGCTCGAGGTGGTTCCAGGAGACGGTGGCGCCGGAGCGGAACAGTTCGTAGACCCGTTCCGGTACGACGGTTTCGGCGAGTCCCGTCCCGTGGTCTCCCGTGGTGCGGGTGTAGGCCTTGCTGGACACGCCCTGACCGTTCTTGGCGAGACGCACGTACGCCGGCGAGACGGCCTGCATGGCGAGGACGTCGTCGAGCCGGTCCACCGTGACCAGGTCGCGGACCCGGTCCGCGAGCGCCGCGCGCCGCAGCAGCGGCTGCCGGTCGAAATGCTGTGCAAAGAAGCTCTCGGTGTCGCCGACGAGGGACGCGAAGGTCCAGTCGGCAGCGGTGATTCCCACGTTCTCCGCCTCCCACGGGCGTTCCAGCGGGCCGAGAAGAAGAACTCTTCTCGGCCCGCTCAGCGTGTGGTCCGGGCCAGGGGGCGGCGTTTGAGGCCGCCGCCCCTCATGCCGTACCGGGAATTACTGGATGTTGACGTAGTAGGAGGTCGCCAGCAGTTCGGCGGAGGTCTCGATGAACTCGATGTCGTCGAAGGTGTTCTCCATTTTGAGCTCCTTTTCTCGGTCCCTCCGGGCGTTTCCCGGTGGTGATGTAATAGTGGCCCATTCCCGGGGGCGGGTGCAATCCCCGCCGACTGTTCAACTCCCCTTCTGGGAAATCGAATCGAAGAAGCCCAGTTCACGGGTGTTCAACTGACGACGGGGAGCGGTCGAACACCTTCTTCGGAAAAGAAAGAGAGCCGTTTTCATCCGCGCCGGCACGGATGAAAACGGCTCTCTTGCGTACGGAACTCGGGTACGGGAAAAGGGGCTCGCGCGTCAGACGCCGACGGCTCCGTCGATGCCCTCGCGCAGGAAGTCGGCGTGCCCGTTGTGCCGGGCGTACTCATGGATCATGTGGAGCATGACCATGCGCAGCGACACCGTCTGGTCCTTGCGGCGGTCGTGCGCGACGACGTCCAGGGACTCGGCCGCCGCCTCGATCCGGCGGGCGTGCTCGATCTCCGTGCGCCAGGCGTCGAAAGCCTCCTGCCGGTCCGCCTCACGGGCGTCGTAGGCGACCTGGAAGTCGAAGTCGTCCGACCAGACGAGCGGGATGTCCTCGCCGTCGACGATTCTGCGGAACCAGGACCGCTCCACCTCGGCCATGTGCCGCACCAGGCCGAGCAGGGAGAGGGTCGAGGGCGGCATCGACTGCCGGCGCAGCTCGTCGTCGGTGAGGCCCTCGCATTTCAGGGCCAGTGTCGCACGGTGGAACTCGAGGTAGCCGCGGAGCATTTCACGCTCGTCGGCGATCGTGGGAGGGCCAACGCGTTCGGTTGTCACGGTGATCCTTGCGGTGTTCGTCGTGTCGTCGTGTCCGCCGGCGGACATCGCAGTCGTACGGCCCCACCGTGTGGTGGGGCCGTACGACTGTCCGGTCTCCGCCGACGGCGTACCGGTCCGTACTATGCCGCCACGATCTCCAGCAGACCGAGCCGGGCCAGCCCCTGGGCCGTCTTCGCCGCCCGGGCCGGCTCCGCACCGGGGAAGACGTCCGAAGCGATGATGTGGTCGCCCGCGCTCATTCCGGCGAGAGTTTCGGCGACCGGTGCGGGAATGGCGATCTTGTGACCGCTGACCGTCACCTGGACGCGCCCGTCCTGATTCGCGCCGAACTCCACGTCGACATCGGTGAGTCGGAGCGCCGATCCCGCCTCCAGAGTGTCGAGTTCCGCGGTCGTCCGGAACGTGTTACCCGTGGAGTTACCGGGCGTACGACGGCCGAGTTCCGCCAGCCGGTCGAGTTCCGCGGCCGGCTGGACGGCCTCGAACCGGGCCATGAGGGCGCGCACCTTCTCCTTGAAGACCTCCTCCACGGAACTGTCCCTGGATTCGCCGATGTAAGGGAATTCGTTGAACTCCGGGTCGGCGGTGAGTTCTTCGAAGCTCTGCTGCAGCAGGTCCTTCCACATGCGCGGCCGGATCATGATCGACAGGTGGACGGAGGCGAGTTCCTCCGCCGCCGCCGCGTGCGGCGTGTCGTACGGCAGGTAGAGCACGTCGCCGGGCTCCAGCAGCACGTCGATCACCGGCTCGCCGAGCTGCTCGGCCGTGTAGGACGCGGCCTGCGCCCGGCGCACCTGCGGCGGGTTCCACAGCCGCCACCGCTTGGTGCCCTCGGTCTGCACGATGAACAGGTCGACCGGGTCGTGGTGCGGGGAGAAGCCCTGCTTGCCGGCCGGCGTGAGGAAGGCCACGCAGTCGGTCCGGGCGCCGAACTTGTCGCTGATCACCTGGGTGAAGCGGCGCAGCGAGGAGTCGACGTGGTTGAGGGAGCTCCACACGATGGTGGCGCCGGCGCGGAAGAGCTCGTACACCTTCTGCGCGTCGACCGTGTCGGTCACGTCCGTGCCCTGCACGGTGATCGTCTTCGTGTAGCCCTTCTCGGGGACGCCCTGCCCCTTGAGGTTGACCCGCAGGTAGGGCGGCCGGATGATCTCCAGCTGGACCAGCTCGTCCAGCCTGCGCAGCGACAGCACCCCCTTGGGGTCCTTCAGCGCGCCCTTGCGCAGCATCGGCTTCTTGTTGAAGTACTCGGCGAAGAAGACCTTCTCGTCCCCTACGAGGTCGTCGAACGTGTAGCTCGTCATGGTCCGTCCCCTCTCTGTGGTGCGTGTCGGGATGCCTGCGGATGGCGACCGGCCGGTCCCGGGTCGCCGGTGACGCCCGTGGTGTCGGCGGTCAGGCGGCGCGGCGGGGCGGGGCGCCCACGCCGAAGGCGACACCCGGGCCGTTGTCCTGGAGGAACTCCTCGAGGCCCTGCGCGAAACCGGGGTCCTGGGCGGCCACCCGCTCCGCCAGCAGCCGGACCCGGTTCGGGGTGAAGGTCTGGGGGTCGGCGAGGAGCTGCGGGGTGCCCGTCATCAGCAGCAGGGCGCCCTCCGAGTAGCCGCGCTCCAGCCAGGAGTTCCACAGCGCGTCGCGGTCCGCCTCCTGCCCGGCGAAGAACTCCTCCGCGCGGGGGCGCGGCCGGGCCGGCACCGGCAGCTGCGCCTCCTCCGTCCGGCGCAGCACCACCCGGCGTCCGCCGAGGTAGGCGATCCGGATTCCCTTGCGGACACAGAAGGTGAGGGCCTCGGCGGCGGTGTCGACGATCGGCTCTCCCTTGTCGTTGAGAGAGGTGTTGCACACGATCGGCACACCGGTCGCCGTGCGGAACGCGTCGATCGCCCGGTACAGCAGGGGGTTGACCTGCTCGGTGAGCGTCTGGTGCCGGGCCGTGCCGTCCAGGTGGAGGACGGCGGGCACCTTGTCCCGCTGCTCCGCGCGTACGACCGCCGCCTCCAGCATGTACGGCGACAGCCGGTCCTGCTCGAACCATTCGTGTGCGTACTCGGCGAGCACGATCGGAGCGACCGGCCGCCACCACTGCCGCTGCTTGTACTCGTTGAGCAGGTCCTTGACCTTCTCCGACCGCGGATCCCCGAGCAGGCTGCGGTGCCCGAGCGCCCGCGGCCCCATCTCCGCCGCGCCGTCCGCCCACACCACCACGTCGTCGGTGAGGTCCTGTACGAACTGGTCGGCCGAGAAGTCCGACGCCTCCTCGATCCACGGGGCGAACTCGGCGAGCGCCTCCTCCACGTCCGCCAGGTCGTTGCCGTAGTACGCGCTGTCGATGCGCAGGTCCGCCTCGTCCAGGACGCCTGTTCCGTACAGGCCCAGCAGCCCCAGGCCGAGGCCCACCCCGGAGTCGTTGGCGCACGGCGGCGTGAGCAGCCCGCGGAACCCGAAGCGGTCCATGACCAGGGTGTTCGCCTGGACGTTCAGCCCGAAGCCGCCGCTGATGGACAGATAGCTGTCCTCGGTACGGACTCCGCCGATCTCCGTCAGCTTCTCGATGTTGCGGACGATGAGCAGCTCACAGCACTCCTGGACCACCTTCATCACGGCGCTCTGCAGGTTCTCCTCAGCGGTGAACCTGGAGTCCGGCCTCGTCTCCCGGCCCAGCTGACGCTCCGCCTCGGCGATGACCTTCCTGACCAGCCCGAAGGAGGCCGCCCAGGGCTGCACCCGGCCGCCGAAGAGTTCCAGTTCGGCGACGGCGGCCGCCGCGTCGTAGGTGATCTCGGTACGGCAGGCCGAGGCCAGCGCCATCAGGGTGCCGGGCTCCTTGCCGAACAGCCGGTCGGCCGCATGGTAGAGCGGTGCCGGTGACTCCACGGGCGCGAAGGTGATCCGCCCCTTCACCGACACGCAGCCGGCGTAGTAGTAGGGCGGGAGCCTGTCCTCCAGGACCAGGTCCGGGGCGGCGTCCACGGCCATCCCGATGATGGTCTCCTCCCGGAAGGTCCTGCTGTCCATCAGGATGCCGCTGAACAGGTGCGCCAGGCTGTGCACGGGAAGCTCCTCGGCACCGGCCGGAACCGGTACCGGGGTGTGGCCCGGCAGTCCGGGCGTGCCCCAGCTGGCGCTCAGATCCGCCGTCGACAGCCCCTCCGTCGCCAGCAGCCGGTCGAGCAGCGCCTCGGTGCGCTCCGTCGTGAACAGCGGCCACGCGTGGTGCTTCTGTCCGCTGATCCGCTCCAGCTCCCAGTGCCGTACGAGTTCGACGGACCCGGCGGACCGCCGCCACAGGGAGACGTTGTGATCGTGTCGCGGGGAGATGACCGAGCGTTCGCCCGGTGGGGTCAGATAAGCCGAGAGAAAGTACTCACCGGCGCTGGAATCCGTCACCGTCGCCTACCTCATTCCTGATCGAATCGCTGGCTGCACGAGCTGAGTCGGCCCCGCTGCCGTGCGCCGCGTCGGCGATCAGCGGTGCTTCGGCGTGCGGGCGGGGCCGGGGGAAGGCGGCCGGGTCACAGGTGGCGGGCCCACCACTCCAGAATCGCCTCGTACCGCGCCACACGGTGGCTGGGCAGACCGGTGCGCGACATGTCGTGGCCCTCGCCGGGGAACAGCAGCATCTCCGCGGGCACACCGCGTGTGCGCAGGGCGACGAACATCCGCTGGGCCTGCTCCATCGGCGTGTGCCGGTCTTCCTCCGACTGAATGAGCAGCATCGGGATCGTGATCCGGTCGGCATGAGTGAGCGGGCTGATCTCCGCCCACCGCTCCTGGTCCGCGCCGTACAGCGCGATGGAGTTGTTGACCCCGTCGTCGGCGGACCCGAAGTGGCTGTCGATCGCGTAGCAGCCGCGTTCGCCCATGGCGGCCCGGAACCGCTCCCCGTGGTGCGCGGCCATCCACGCCGCCATGTAGCCGCCGAACGAGCCGCCCTGGACTCCGACCCGCGTCCCGTCCATGTCCGGCGCCTCCAGGGCCGCGTCCAGCAGGGCCAGCAGATCGGTCGCCGTGCGGCGGGCCAGGTCGCTCGCCGCGTAACGGCCGTGCGCCTGCCCGTATCCGGAGGTGCCGCGCGGATTGCCGAGTACGACGGCGTAGCCGGCGCTCGCGTAGACCTGGGCCTCCTCGAAGGACGCCGGCCCGTTGAGGGTGTATCCCCACTGTGTGAAAGGGCCGCCCTTGATCTGGAGCAGCACCGGATGCGGGCCGGGACCGGCCGGGCGGACGGTCCAGCCGTGCAGGACGTAGCCGTCCTCGGCCTTGGCGGTGAACTCCTCCACCGGCAACAGGCCGGCCCGGGCGCGCAGTTCGGCCCCGAACGAGGTCAGCTCCCGCTCCTCGCCGCCGCGCAGCACCACCAGGTCGCCCGCGCTCCCGGCGTCGGAGAGCACGGCGGCGATCGTGGTGCCTTCCGGTCCCTCGGCGACCGCGTATCCGTTGACCTGCCGGGGCCCGGTGATGACGGGCCTGGGCTCGCCGCCGTCGTAGGGCACGAGGACGAGATGGACCTCGCCCCGGTAGTCGTTGGCGAAGTACACGCCGTCGGAGGCGGGCGCGATCATCTGGCTCGCGAAACTCAGGTGGTACGGCTCCGGGTCGGTGAGCCGCAGCGGCGGTGCCGAACCGTCGACGGCCACAGACCAGAGGCCGTAACTGTTGGCCCCGCTGGCCCGGTTGTGCTCGTCCAGCGTCTCGGCGGCGAAGCACACGGCCGAGCCGTCGGCCGAGAAGCGCGGGCAGCCCAGCTCCAGGCCGCCGTCGGTCAGCGCCCGCAGTCCGGTGCCGTCCGGGGCGCAGACCCAGATGTCCCGGCGCAGGTCGTCGGCGTGCGTCTCGTGGCGGCCGGAGACGAAGGTCAGCAGCCGGCTGTCCGGGCTCCACGCGACGTCGTAACAGCCGTACTCCCCGCTGGTGATCTGCGTCGTCACCGGTGTGTCCGCGAACGGGTCGGTGACGAAGATCTGATGCGGCCGGTCGAAAGTGAACCCGATGCCGTCCGACATGTAGCGAAGGGTGGTGATGCGGCGGGGCCGCTCCTTGTGCGGCGGCACACCCGGCAGATACCGGCCCGGCTCGGGGACGCGCGCGGCGAAGGCGATCCAGCGCGAGTCCGGGCTCCACACCGGCTGGCCGGCACCCAGCGGCAGGTCGGTCACCGGGAACGGTTCGCCGCCGTCCATCGGCAGCAGGTGCAGCTGCGCGGGTCCTTTGGGCCCGGGCCGCAGGAAGGCCAGCCAGCGTCCGTCGGGCGAGAAGGCCGGCGCACCATCGCTCGAGCCCTGGGTGAGGCGGCGGGCCGGCGAGGACCCGTCCGTCTCAGCCACCCACAGCTCGTTGGAATTCTCGTCGGCGTCCACATCCGGCCGGAATACGCTCACGGCCGCAAGACGACCGTCACCCGACAAAGTGGGCCGGCCGAGCACAGGAAGCAGATTGATGTCGGTGGGAAGCATGTCAGCGACGCTAGAAGGCCGATATTTGGCATGTCAACGAAGAAAAGCGCGAACGCGCTGAGCAGGCGGAAGCGCGGTGTTCAACCGAGGCCCGGAACCACTTGAACAGTCGGCAGAACGGCTGCTCATAGCGCCCAACCTCACGCCACCATAGGCGGGTTGAAGAACGGCACCCGTCCAAGGACACTCGCTGGGGAGCCTCCCGGGCAGGGAGCAGCGGAAGAGTGAGAGGGACTCATGACTTTTTCACTGAAGGGCCCGATGGCACATCCTGGATTCCGCCGCCTGTGGATTTCCGGATTCATTTCGGAGACGGGCGACTGGATGTTCATGGTCGCCATGCCGGTCTACGTGTATCAGCTCACCGGTTCGGTGGGGGCGACCGCGACGAATTTCCTCGTGGAACTGCTGCCGGCCCTGCTGCTCTCGCCCGTGGCAGGTGTGCTGGCCGATCGCTGGGACCGCCGCCGGACGATGGTGTGGGTGAGCCTCGCACAGGTGCTCGCGCTCCTGCCCCTGCTCACCGTGCAGGGCCCTGACCAGGTCTTCGTCGTCAACATCGTGACCGCCGTGCAGGCCGCGCTCGCCACCGTGTTCCAGCCGGCCAAGTACGCTCTGCTGCCCTCCCTGGTCGAGCGCGATGAGGTGCCGGCCGCGAACGGGCTCATCAGCCTCAACGGAAACCTGGCCAGGCTCGGCGGCGCCTCCCTCGGAGGTTTCGTCCTGGGCTGGTTCGGCCTGACGGGCATTGTCGTCGCCGACGCCGCCACCTTCCTGCTGGCTATCGGGCTGCTGCTGCGGCCTTTCGGGGTCACCCGCAAGGTGCCGGCCCACCAAACGGCCTGGCGCGCCTACCTGGAGGGGCTGCGGGAGATCAGGAACCGGCCCGGACTGCGGGCCATGGTGGTGACGGTGGCTCTGATGGGGCTGGCGCAGGGCCTGTTCGCGGTCCTGTTCGTGGTGTTCGTGACGGACCGGCTGGGCGGCGGGGAGAGCGACACCGGCCTGCTGCGAGGCGTACAGGCCATCGGCGGTATGGCCGGCGGTCTGCTCGTCGGCACGCTGGCCCGGCGCATCGAACCCGGACGGCTGCTCGGCTGGTCCCTGGTCGTGTTCTCCGTGATGACCGCGGCGACCTGGAACAGCGCGTACATCACCACCACCATGGGCTGGTTCGTCGGCCTCTTCGCCGTGCTGGGCGCCCCGGGGATCGCGGCCTTCGCGGGCCGGATGTCCGTGACCCAGATGCACACGCAGGACGCGACCCGCGGCCGAGTCCTGGCCAGCCTCCAGAGCATCTTCGACGGCTCCCAGGCCCTCGGGCTGGTCTGCGCCGGCACCCTCGTGGCCTGGATCGGCCTCCCCCTGGCCCTGGACGTCCAGGCGACCCTGCTGGGCGTAGCGGGCCTGGTGGCTCTCTGGAACATCCGCAAGGTGGTGGCCCCGGCCGAAGAGCCCACGCCGGCCATGGACGCGGCCCGCACCTGACGCCCCGAGTATTCACCGCTTCGAGACGAAAGCCGACAATGAGTACGCGCCTCTGCTCCGTCGCCATGGCCACCGCCCTGGTCTGCCCGGTTGTCCTCTCCGGTGCCGCAGCCGCCGAACCGAAGCCCTACAGCCCGGGAACCTCCGGCCTGGGCGATCCGTACTTCCCCTCTCTCGGTAATGGCGGATACGATGCCCGGCACTACGATCTCGCTCTCTCGTACAACCCTCGGACATCCGCGCTTGAGGGTGTGGCCACGATCTTGGCCAAGGCCACTCAGAATCTGTCCTCCTTCTCGCTGGATCTGAATGGTCTCCACGTCTCCGAGATCCGCGTCGACGGCCATCCGGCTCCGTTCCGGCGAGGCGATGGAAAAATCTCCATCACTGCGCGGCACGGCCTCCCGGACGGGGCGCGTTTCACGGTGGAAGTCCGCTACGACGGGGTTCCTCAACCGCTGAAAGGTCCGATTGTCGGCGATTCCAAGTACGGCTGGCTGAAGACTGACGACGGCGTCTTCACCACCGGCGAGCCGAATGCCACCTCCACGTGGCTCCCGTGCAACGACTACCCGACCGACAAGGCCACGTTCGATTTCCACATCAAGGTCCCCAAGGGACTGACAGCGATCTCGAACGGCCGCCTTGCGGGTTCACGTGAGAAGAACGGCCAGGTCACGTACACCTGGCGCGGAGAAAAGCCGATGGCGTCCTATCTGGCAACCGTGGCGATCGGCAAGTTCTCGACACAATCCGGCACGACACCCCGCGGAGTCCCCCTCTACGTGGCCTACGACCAGAACCTGCCCGCCGGCCAACTGGACTTCTACAAGATCACTTCCGCAGCCACCGATTACTGGACCCAGCTCTTCGGCCCGTACCCGTTTGAGGAGACGGGCGCCATAGTCGATTCCGTACCGGGCGTGTCGTATGCCCTGGAAACCCAGACGAAGCCTTCCTACGCCGTGCCCGTCCGCCATGAACACACGATCGCGCACGAAATCGCCCACCAATGGTTTGGAAACTCGGTCACCGTGCGCCAGTGGAAGGACATTTGGCTCAACGAGGGGTTCGCCACCTACGCCCAGTGGCTATGGGCCGACCGTGCCGGAACACAAACCGTCGAGAAGGCGTTCAAGGCAGCCTACGAGGGTGCCCCTTCCGAGTTCTGGAACATCATTGTGGGAGATCCGCAGCGGGACACGATGTTCGCCGACGCGGTGTACCGGCGTGGCGCGATGACACTTCATGTGCTGCGGCAGCACATCGGTGATCGCGCGTTCTTCACCCTCCTGAAAGCGTGGGCAAAAGAGCATCGCTATGAAAATGCGGACACTCGGCAGTTCATTGCACTGGCGGAGAAGATTTCCGGCCGGCAACTCGACGACCTCTTCAGGACCTGGCTCTTCACCAAGGGCCGCCCGTCCCTGGTGTCCTGAGTGGTTAATTCGTCGGCAGTATGCGGCGAGGTTTGCGAGGATCTCGCCGGCCGTCATGGCCCACACGCAGGCTCTACTGACTTTGACCTCGGTTCTTCGGCGGCGTGACGGCGCCACCGTGTGCGGCTGGTTGCCCGTTCTGTCCCTGCTGCCCTCGACATCCTTCGGGGCGGTGGGCGGTCGTCAGGTACGGGCCTCAAGCTCGGTGGCGCGCCGCCAGGAGGTGGTGAACGCGTCGGTCCAGAGCGAGGTTCGGTCGAGGCGCAGGGGGCGGCCAGCACCCAGGCGACATTCTGCCGGAACCGCCGGATCCGCGGCATCGCCGCCCAGACGCCCCTGCCGGCCAAGCCACTGGGCACCTGGGCACCCAAGGGCTACGTCACCCAGCCCCAAGCCCTGAGACCTTCATCACAGGCCACCCATGGCCCGGGAAAGCACAACCGGAGATCCACACCCGAAAACAGGACCGCCGACGGCCTCAGCCGTCGGCGGTCCCCGGGTTTTTGGCCA